>MGOS01000130.1 GCA_001797185.1 Clostridiales bacterium GWB2_37_7 | reverse complement strand
CAGCACCTAAAATAAGAACTATTATTTTAACTCCCATAGCAAGTATAATGTTTTGCCATACAATTCTTCTTGTTCTTTTAGCGATCTTAATAGCTGTAGCTATCTTTGATGGTTCATCGGTCATGATTACTACATCAGCAGCTTCAATTGCTGCGTCAGATCCTAACCCACCCATTGCAATTCCTATGTCAGCCCTTGCGAGTACCGGCGCATCATTAATGCCATCACCTACAAAGACAAGTTTCCCTTTAGGGGATTTTTGGCTATCAATCAATTCAAGTTTTTCAACTTTTTCAGTAGGTAATAACTCTGCATATACTTCATCTAAACCTAACTGCCTACCTACCTTTTCACCAACAGATTTTACATCTCCTGTAAGCATAACGGTCTTTTTTACGCCAAGTGCTTTTAATGCTTTAATAGCACTTGCTGAATCATCTTTAACCTCATCGGAAATTACAATATAACCTGCATACACATTATTTAATGATACATGCACTACAGTTCCTACGGATTCAATCTTGCTATAGTTAATATTTCCTTTGTTCATTAATTTAATATTACCAGCAAGTATTTCTTTGCCTTCAACCTTAACCTTAATACCATGTCCAGATATTTCGTCATAGCTTTCAATTTTATTTTTATCAACTTCTTTTTCATAGGTTTTTAAAATTGAAACTGCAATCGGGTGATTAGAATAGCTCTCTGCATATGCTGCATATTCTAACAGCTCTTCTTTAGTATAATTATTTTGAGGATTTATTTCAGTTACATTAAATACCCCTTTTGTTAATGTGCCCGTCTTATCAAAAATAACTGTTTCAACATTATTTAATGCTTCTAAATAGTTACTTCCCTTTATTAATATACCACTTCTGGATGCTCCACCGATTCCGCCAAAGAAGCCTAGTGGAATAGATACTACCAGTGCACAAGGGCATGAAATTACAAGGAATACTAATGCTCTATAGATCCATTGTGAGAATGTTGCTCCTGGTATAATAAGGGGTGGTACGATCGCCAGGAGCGCTGCAACGATTACAACTACCGGTGTATAATATCTGGCAAATTTCGTTATAAAGTTTTCAGTAGGAGCTTTTCTGCTACTGGCATTCTGAACCAGATCTAAAATCTTGGCCACAGTTGATTCGCCAAATTCTTTAGCTACTTCTATAGTTAAAAGACCATTTTTATTAATAAAGCCACTTAATACATCATTGCCTGTTTCCACTTCTCTCGGAACAGATTCACCAGTTAATGCAGATGTATCAACCATTGAGTTTCCTTCTATAACCTTACCATCCAGTGGAACTTTTTCACCCGGCTTCACGACAATGATATCACCGATGCTTACTTCTTCAGGGGATACCCTTTTTAGGTCATCTCCAACTTTAAGATTAGCAAAGTCAGGTCTTATATCCATCAGTGCCGTTATTGATTTCCTTGAACGATTTACAGCTAACTCCTGGAAAAACTCTCCTACCTGGAAAAACAGCATAACAGCTACACCTTCCGGATACTCTCCAATAAAAAATGCACCGATTGTAGCAATACTCATAAGAAAGTTTTCGTCAAACACCTGTCCCCTAGTGATATTCTTCAAAGCCCTTAATACAATTCTTCCTCCAGATACAATATAGCTTATTAAAAATACGGTAAACTCCATCCAGCCTGGTAAATTTAATACTAATCCTAATGCAAAAAAAGCTCCACTTATACCAAACCTTATTATTTCTTTCTTGTTATCATCTTCCTCTTTGTCGTCATTCTCTTTTACTTTTTCTTTAATAATATCTTCAGCACTTATAACTTTAACATCCGGTTCAATTTTTTTTACAATACTGATTATATCTTCATTTAACTTTTGAGAATTAATATTATCATCAGTTTCCAAGGTGAGTTTTTTTGTAACAAAATCTACTGACGCAATCTTAACTCCTCCTAAATTTTCAACACCTGATTCTATTTTTGATGCACAATCAGCACATCCAAGTCCTTCGAGTATAAATACCTTTTTATTACCGCTTTTTCTTTTTTGTTCTTCATCTACTACCTTTACGTCTGGTTCAATTTTCTTTACTATAGCTGTAGCTTCTTCAATGATTCTATTTAGATCCTGCTTACTATTTGCTTCAATGATTAATTTCTTAGTCACAAAATCAACGGTTGCACCCTTTACGCCTGCAAGATTTTTAATCTGGGTTTCCATCTTCGCAGCACAGTTTGCACATCCTAAGCCAACAAGTATTAATGATTTCTTTGCGCCTTTGTTTATTGTCTTTTCCCTAACTATAACATCGGGTTCATGTTTATTAACGATGGCATTAATTTGTGCTAATACACTTTCTAGCTCCTGTCCATTTTCAGTTTCAATTGTAAGTATCTTTGTAATAAAGTTCATAGAAGCATTTACTCCAGCTATTTGGTTAGCTTCAAATTCAATTTTAGCTGAACAATTAGCACAGTCTAAACCTTCTAATATTAATTCCTTTTTAGCGCTCGATGACATGGTATCCCCCCTATATTTTATTTCTTTCTGTAATATGAATTAGACCTTGATCAAAAATTTGTTTAACATGTTCATCATCCAAAGAATAATACACTACCTTGCCTTCTTTTCTATATTTCACTAATCTTGCCTGTTTTAAAACACGTAGTTGATGGGATATTGCAGACTGAGTCATATTAAGCAATACAGCAATATCACATACGCACATCTCTGAAGCAAATAAGGCATAAAGTATTTTTATTCTTGTAGTATCACCAAAAACTTTAAAAATTTCTGCTAAATCATATAAGCTTTCTTCATGGGGCATACCATCCCTTACTGAGTTTACAACATCTTCATGAATAACATTACAATCGCATCTTTCAAAGTCAACCTTATTTTCATTCATAGATTATTCACCTCCTATATTATGAATAATTGAGCAATCATTCATATGTTATATTTTTATTATATTCCTAGTAATATTTATTGTCAACAATTTCATATGAATATTTGCTCATATTTTTTTATCTTCTTTTTAAGATTTCGTGTCACATAAAAAATAGTAGAAAAATAATAATATTGACAAAGAAAAACAGCAGGTATAGAATGATCTTAATCAATATCAAAAAAAATTGATATAGGTTCAGGAGGAAAAAATGTCAAAACGTGAATGTATTACAGAACAACCGAGAATATTTAAAAAAGATGTTGACCTTTTAGGTTCTGATAAATTAAATAAGATGGCAAGTGTTCCCAATGCTTTAAGCGACCCTATCCGGCTCCAAATTCTTTATCTATTAAAACAACATGAGGATATTTGCACCTGCGAATTTCAAGAATTACTGGATTTAAGTCAGTCCAAGGTTTCGTATCACCTTAAAATACTGCTCGATGCTGGATTAGTAAAGAGGGAAGTAATCGCAAACTGGAGGCATTATAGTTTGATTAATAAAGATATTTTGGAAAAACTTGAACACCTAATGAGTTAATTTTTTAGGGTCAATATCAAAAAAAGTTGATACTGAAAGGAGATAATAAATATGAATTCAAATTCAAAGGTTAAGGAAGAAATTAGGTTAAAGGGACTTTCTTGTACAGATTGTGCTGCAAAGGTTGAAAAAACAGTAGGAAAAATTCCTGGGGTTTTTGAGTCACATGTCAACTTTGCTGCTTCGAAAATTACAGTAGAGTATCCAAAAGGTAATGCTACCTTAAAGCGTGAAATACTAAAGACCATCGAAAAACTTGGATATTTAGACGAAGAACCCGCTGAAAAAAATCCTCAAGAGACGGTGTGGTGGAAACAGCAGAAAAGTGTATTTTTATTTATTGCTGCTTTAATCACCGGAGTAACTATACTTTTAGAGTACCTCCATGTTGGACTTTCGGAGGATGCGTTTAATATACTGTATGGAATTGCTATCGTTATAGGTGGATACTACCCTGCAAGAGACGCTTTATCAGCTTTAAGAAACTTTACACTAAATATTAACACGCTACTTATTTTTGGAGCCCTTGGAGCGGTTAGCTTAAGCTTGTGGGAAGAAGCTGCGGGCTTAGTTGTAATCTTTTCTTTAGGTGAAGTATTAGAGGCTTATGCCGTTGAGAAAACCCGAGGCTCTATTAGGGCATTAGTAGCCTTAACGCCAAAAGAGGCAACAGTAATTAGAAATGGAAAAGAGATAAAGTTATCAACTGACGATATTCAGGTTGGGGATATTATTATTGTCAAGCCGGGAGAAAAGATACCCGTTGACGGAGTGATAATCGCCGGGGATTCGGCAGTTGACCAATCCTCAATTACAGGTGAGTCTATCCCTGTTGAAAAGACGAAGGGCAGCGAGGTTTACGCTTCCACAATCAACGGTCGCGGCTCCATAGAAATTGAAGTTACAAGGCTTGCAAAAGATACTACACTCGCTAAAATCATCCATTTAGTTGAGGAAGCACAGACAGAGAAAGGAACAGCCCAAAGGTTTAGTGAAAAATTCGGAAAGTATTATACTCCTATCATGTTTGTATTAGCAATTACTATGGCAACAGTTCCCCCTCTCCTGTTCGGACAGCCTTTTAATGAATGGCTTTACAGAGGGTTAGTTATATTGGTAGTTTCCTGCTCCTGCTCTCTGGTACTTTCTGTACCTGTATCCATTGTCGCAGGTATCGGTAATGCCGCGCGTAGTGGAGTTTTAGTAAAAGGCGGAGTTTACATGGAGCAAGCTGGAAGACTCTCGGTTATTGCGTTCGACAAGACAGGAACTCTTACAAATGGAAAACCGGAAGTTACTGATATTGTGCCGGTTAGTGGGATTAATGAAAAAGAAGTCTTATCTATCGCCGGAAGTTTAGAAACAAGGTCTGAGCACCCCTTGGCGGAGGCGATTCTCCGAGAAACTAAAAATAAGCAACTTGTGTTAAGTCCGGTAGAAGGCTTTGAGGCAATAACAGGCAAAGGCGCAAAGGGTAAAGTTAATGATAAGACTTATTATATCGGTAATCCACGATTATTTGAAAGTATTAGCGTAGAGTTAGGGCAGTTTAGAAGTAATTTTGAACGCCTCCAAGGGGAAGGTAAGACGGTTATTTGCGTAGGAGACGAAAACAATGTATTAGGACTTATCGCGGTAGCTGACCAACCAAAACCAGAAGCAAAAGAAGCAATTTTAGGGCTTAAAAAATTAGGAATTAGAAAAATTGTCATGCTAACCGGGGATAACGAAGGGACTGCGAAGGCTATCGCCAGCCAGTTAGGGATCGATGAATACCGTGCCGAACTTTTGCCGGAGGATAAAATTAATGCAGTAAAAGAACTTCAAAAGCAGTATGGTATGGTTGGCATGGTAGGCGATGGTGTAAATGACACCCCTGCTTTGGCACAAGCTGATTTAGGTATTGCGATGGGAGCCGCAGGAACGGACGTTGCTTTGGAAACTGCGGATATGGCTTTAATGACAGACCGCTTGGAGCAATTAGTTTATGCGATAAGGTTAAGCAGGCTTACCGTGAGAACAATTAAACAAAATATCGGTTTTTCACTGGCGGTCGTCGCGTTTTTAGTAGTAACAGCATTAGCCGGGTGGTTGAGTCTTGTTACCGGACTCCTTCTTAATGAGGGAAGTGCATTGGTGATTATTGCAAATGGCGTACGTCTGCT
>MGOS01000129.1:46631-51332 GCA_001797185.1 Clostridiales bacterium GWB2_37_7 | reverse complement strand
TAAATTTATATTACTAAGAAATAAATGCCAAAAAGCACTTGAATAGATAGAACAAATGATATATATTAAAACTATAGAGTATTTCAATAATTGAATAATTGGATGAAGGTTTGCGGGAGAGACCCTACGGGGCGCCGAAGGAGTAAGTTTATGATATGCCATAAATGAAGCTCTCAGGCAAAAGGACCGCATACTGGACAACCCTCTGAAAAGCTTAGCACCGAAGGATCAATTCTAAATGACGTTGTAGGTCATTTTTTGAAGAATATCTCAGGTTAATAACAGAGGTAGAGGCGACCCTCTACTTCTGTTTTTTTTATAGACATTGTTAAAAAATTGTCTAAGAATATATTTTAACCTGCATTTTAAAAATTTTTATACAAAGAATAAAGTTGTAAATATTAAATATGTTTCGCAAATTTTATTTTATCCATAGTGTAAGATGCGGAGCTTAAATTGTGAGGGGAGAAAACTGAACAAGAAGATTTTAGTTATTACCAATAACCCGGAGGTTTGCAGACTTTATGAAAACCGTTTCATCATAAAGGCTAATCCAGGTAATTATTATGACGTCCTAATGGAGGTAAGAGACTTAGTACATCAAGGCTATGAACTGATTACACATCCACTGATGGGAAGTGTCAAGCCCAATGAAACACCCTACAGGAGCATTATATTAAAAAAAGGAACAGACACAGATTTGCAGTCAGTAGAAATTATTGAAATAAGCCTTCAAACCTATGAGAAGTTTGAGAAGATGAAGCCATCACCTAAGTGGAAGCAAAGTATATTAGAGGACTTTCAATTTGTTGATTTGAGATTGTTTGAAAGCTCACTTGATAGTACAAATTTATATACTTAAGAAATTAATCGAAGGAGGAATATTATGAGCAAAATATATGATGTCGCTATAGTAGGCGGCGGTCCGGCGGGGTTGTCGGCGGGACTCTATGCATCCAGAGCAAAAATGAGTGCGATAATTATTGAGAAGGGCAAATGGGGTGGTCAAGCTTCAACAACAGAGGAACTGGAGAACTATCCAGGCTCAGTAGAACACCCTACGGGTCCTAAGGTAACAGAACGAATGAAGCTGCAAGCTGAGGCTTTTGGAACAGAGTGTCTTAAGGATGAAGTGATAGGCTTTGATTTTTTAGAGAAAATCAAGGTGGTGAAGTTAGCTAAAGGTGAAATAAAAGCAAAAACAGTTATTTTTGCGGCAGGAGCTCAACCAATGTTATTGGGGGCGCCTGGTGAGATTGAATTAAGAGGCAAAGGCGTTTCATACTGTGCTACCTGTGACGCTGACTTTTTTACAGAACTGGAAGTTGTAGCGATTGGTGGCGGAGATGCCGCTGTTGAAGAATCAATTTACCTTACGAAGTTTGCAGAAAAGGTCACTATAGTTCATAGAAGAGATGAATTCAGGGCAGCAAAATCTATTGTTGAAAAAGCCATGCAAAACGATAAAATTCAAGTAATTTGGAATACTGTTGTGGAAGAAATTTATGGTGATGGTATAGTTGAAGGCATAAAGATGAAAAATGTCCAAACCGGTGAGGTTACAGATTTTAAAACGGATGGAGTATTCGTATTTGTGGGTACAAAGCCTATAACTGAAACCATAAAAGGACATGTGGAATTGGATGCCAAGGGCTATATAATTGCTGATGAGGAAATGAGAACTTCTGTAGAAGGTGTTTTTGCAGCAGGAGATGTTAGAGTAAAATCCCTCAGACAAGTTGTAACAGCCTGTGCAGATGGCGCTATCGCAGCAGTTAATGCTGAAAAATACATCGAAAAGAACTTTGAGCATATTACATTACCGGATGCAAAATAAGAAGGCGGATGGGTATAGTATAAAATAGCTAATGGCTTTTTATATAGATCAGCATCAAAGGAGGTGATAAATATGTTAGATGTAACGAAGGATAATTTTGAAGCTGAGGTGCTGCAAACATCAGGAGCTGTATTAGTAGATTTCTGGGGTGAAAAGTGCGAGCCTTGCAAAGCTTTGATGCCCGAGGTTCATAAATTGGCAGAGCAATATGGTGACAAGTTGAAAATGTGCAAGCTGAATACAACTGAAAACAGAAGACTTGCAATTAGCCAAAAAGTATTGGGCTTGCCAACCTTTATAATCTATAAAGATGGTGAAAAGATAAAGGAAATTAGTGGAGCAGAAAACTGCACACCTGAATCCATAGAAACCCTTATAAAAGAGTTTATTTAGTCAATAAATAAAGATAAATTTAGGAGGTGAATCTTTTGCGTCTAGAGCTAGGTAAAATATTTATAAAGGATATGCAGTTTGGAGACCAAACTAAGGTTGAAAACGGCACACTTTATATCAACAAAGACGAACTGCTGAATGCTATCGGCGGTGATGATAGGATCCAGAGCATAGAGCTCGATATAGCTAAACCAGGCGAAGAGACAAGAATTATGCCTGTAAAGGACGTAATTGAACCAAGAGTCAAGGTTGAAGGCCCTGGTGGAATTTTCCCTGGAGTTTTGAACAAGGCAGATGTAGTAGGGTCAGGTAAAACCAATGTGCTTAAAGGAGCTGCTGTAGTTACTACAGGCAAAATTGTAGGCTTCCAAGAAGGCATAATAGATATGAGTGGTACTGGTGCTGACTACACACCATTCTCAAAAACCTGCAATTTAGTTATTGTATGCACTCCGATTGATAAGCTTCAGCAGCATGAACATGAGCAAGCTGTAAGATTTATTGGTCTAAAGGCTGCAAACTTCCTTGGTGAAGCAGGTAGAAATGTTCAGCCAGATGAAGTAAAAGTATACGAAACATTACCATTTGCAGAAGGTTTGAAGCAGTATCCAAATCTTCCAAAGGTAGCTTATGTATATATGCTTCAAACACAAGGCTTGCTGCACGACACATATGTTTATGGAGTTGATGCAAAGAAGATTGTTCCAACAATCATCTACCCAACTGAGGTTATGGATGGCGCTATTTTAAGCGGTAACTGCGTATCAGCTTGTGACAAAAATCCAACTTATAACCATTGCAACAATCCTGTTATTGAAGATCTATATGAAAGACATGGCAAGGACTACAATTTTGTTGGTGTTATCATCACAAACGAAAACGTAACACTAATGGATAAGGAAAGATCCTCTAACTGGACTGCAAAGCTTGCAGAATTCTTAAGTCTTGATGCAGTTATAATTTCAGAAGAAGGCTTCGGCAATCCTGATACTGACTTAATGATGAATTGCAAGAAAATCACTGCTAAGGGCATCAAAACAGTTCTTATAACTGATGAATATGCAGGCAGAGATGGTGCATCACAATCACTTGCAGATGCTGATAAAGCTGCTGATGCAGTTATTACAGGCGGTAATGCAAATGAAGTAATTGAACTTCCGGCAATGAAGAAGGTTATCGGCTATTTAGAGCCAGCTGACACAATTGCGGGTGGATTTGATGGCAGCTTAAGACCAGACGGAAGCATCATAGCTGAGCTTCAGGTTATTACCGGAGCTACAAGTGAAATTGGCTTCAACAAGCTGTCAGCTACTAATCTATAATAAACAAATATAAAATCTAATATAGAAAGGATGTAAGTCATGATAAAGGATAAAAAGATTATCATTATCGGCGACAGAGATGGCATTCCTGCTCCTGCTATAGAAGAATGTGTAAAGACAGCAGGCGCAGAAGTAATATTTGCAGCTACTGAATGCTTTGTCTGAACGGCCGCTGGAGCTATGGACCTGGAAAATCAAAAAAGAGTATTGGATCTATCAGAAAAATACGGCAAGGAAAACGTTGTTGTAGTTTTAGGAACAGCGGAGGCTGAATCTGCAGGTTTGACAGCAGAAACAGTTACTGCAGGAGATCCAACTTATGCAGGTCCTTTGGCAGGAGTCTCGTTGGGACTCTCAGTATATCACATATTTGAATTGAAGGATGAAGTTGACGCTCAGGTTTATGATGATCAGTGTGGCATGATGGAAATGGTGCTTGACATTGATGCTATAAATAAAGAAGTTGGGTCAATGAGACAGCAATTCTCTAAGTTCTAAGATAAATACTTCTTATGTTTAATAAGTAGCATAAGAGAGGAGGGAAAATATAAACATGATTAAGATTGTACACTATATCAATCAGTTCTTCGCAGGAATTGGTGGCGAAGAAAAAGCTGATATCAAGCCGGAAGTTAGAGAAGGCGTTGTAGGCCCTGGTGCTGCATTAAAAGCAGCTTTGGGAAACGAAGCTGAAATAGTTGCAACAGTTATATGCGGTGACTCATATTTTAATGAGAACCTAGATGCTGCAACAAACGAGATTTTAGAAATGGTGAAAAAATACAATCCAGACTTGTTTATTGCTGGTCCAGCATTTAACGCCGGAAGATACGGTGTTGCATGCGGTACAATTTGTAAGGAAGTTCAAAACAAATTGGGGATACCAGTTGTAACAGGCATGTATATAGAAAACCCTGGAGCAGATATGTTCAAAAAGGATGTTTACATCTTGAGTACAGCAAATGCTGCAACAGGTATGAGACAGGCAGTACCATCCTTGGCTAAACTGGCTCTTAAGCTGGCGAAGAAAGAAGCTATAGGTACTCCGATGGAGGAGGGCTACCTGCCAAGAGGTATCAGAAAAAATATATTCAGAGAAGAGAGAGGCTCAAAAAGAGCCGTTAACATGCTAGTGGCAAAGCTTAAGAA
>MGOS01000129.1:39241-46615 GCA_001797185.1 Clostridiales bacterium GWB2_37_7 | reverse complement strand
AAGGCAAAAATTGCTCTTGTTACATCAGGTGGAATTGTGCCAAAGCACAATCCGGATAGAATTGAATCCTCCAGTGCATCTAAATATGGAAAATATGATATTGAAGGTGTTATGGATCTAACAGAGGAAACCTATGAAACAGCTCATGGCGGATATGACCCAGTATACGCGAATCAAGACGCAGACAGAGTATTGCCTGTTGACGTCCTTAGAGATCTTGAAAAAGAAGGCGTAATAGGGAAGCTTCATAGATATTTCTATACTACAGTTGGTAACGGTACATCTGTTGCAAACTCAAAGAAATATGCAGCAGAGTTCTCTCAAGAGTTGCTAAAGGATGGCGTGACAGCTGTTATACTCACCTCGACCTGAGGAACTTGTACGCGTTGCGGTGCAACGATGGTAAAAGAAATAGAAAGAGCTGGAATACCTGTAGTTCATATATGTACAGTTGTTCCAATTTCCTTGACAGTAGGAGCCAACAGAATTGTTCCTGCTATCGCAATCCCTCACCCATTGGGTAACCCTGCATTAAGCATGCAGGAAGAGAAGAAGCTAAGAAGAGGCATCGTATTGAAGGCTCTTAAGGCTCTTCAAACAGAGGTTCACGGTCAGACAGTATTTGATAAATAATTAGAATAAAGTGCTATTGGAATTGGCAATTGACATTTGACAATTAATCTTACAAGACAATTGTCACTTGGAAATTGCCAGTTTTAATTAGCGCACAAAATCAGTAAATATAACGGAGGTGTAATATATGTCATTACCAGTAGTTAAAGCAGCTTCATATATATTAGTGCATACCCCGGATATGATCCTGCACTATGGTACTACCTGTTCCACAGAGCA
Organism: Clostridiales bacterium GWB2_37_7; assembly: GCA_001797185.1. GTDB lineage: Bacteria > Bacillota > Clostridia > Lutisporales > Lutisporaceae > GWB2-37-7. The sequence goes on along the minus strand of MGOS01000129.1, from coordinate 45,763 downwards.
TGATGCCAATCCAAATTCAGAGCTGCTGAAAAAGGCTCCTGAGCATTTCAGAAGCTTTGAAGAAGTTGTAAAATATGCGCCAAATCAAGCGTATATAGGAAATATACTACCTGACGAAATGCTAAACCTCCCTAAGCCATGGTACGGCAATTTGATGCAAGATGCTACGGCAGAAGGAAAAATGGGGCAAATCGTTTCACAAGAAGAATTTATATTAAACATAAAAATAAGCGATGCCTTTGACTTAGTCATGCTTGAAAAGTCATTCTTGGAAGAGCATAAGGCTAGGATCGTTGATAATAAGCTTTATAGTGAGAAAGAGCTTGCAAAGCTAAAAGAGGGCTTTGACCTTTCTGATATAGAGAAAAAGGTGCAAGAGGGAGCAGAACCCTTGCATTCAAATCATAAGCTGGTAGGCTGTGTAAAGGCAGCTCACGAAAAGGACAAAAACCTTACATCCCATATAATGGTTGAAAACTTGGTTGTAAAGGCTTCTGGTATTATTGCACTTAAGAACCTGATTCATAAGAACAATATACCGGCTGAATCCATAGAATATGTTATTGAGTGCTCAGAGGAAGCCTGCGGCGATATGAATCAAAGAGGCGGAGGCAATTTTGCCAAGTCTATCTGTGAAATAGCTGGAACTGTAAGTGCTACAGGCTCAGACCTGAGAGGTTTCTGTGCTGCACCGACTCATGCGCTTATCAATGCAGCGGCTTTGGTTAAGTCAGGTGTTTACAAGAGTGTAGCAATCGTTGCAGGCGGCGCGACTGCAAAGCTTGGCATGAATGCAAGAGACCATGTAAACAAGGGCCTCCCAATTTTGGAGGACTGTCTTGGAGGTTTTGCAGTTCTTGTTACAGAAAACGACGGCATAAGCCCAGTATTAAGAACAGATGTAGTAGGTAGACATACTGTAGGTACTGGTTCTTCTCCTCAAGCAGTTATGGAGTCTTTGATTACAAAGCCTCTAGATGCAGCAGGCTTGAAGATAACAGACATAGACAAGTATTCTGTAGAAATGCAAAACCCTGAAATAACTGAACCGGCAGGAGCTGGAGACGTTCCTTTGGCAAACTTTAAAATGATAGCTGCGTTGGGTGCCAAAAGAGGAGATATTGAAAAAACAGCAATGAACAGCTTTATTGCAAAGCATGGTATGCCGGGCTTTGCACCAACACAGGGTCATATTCCATCTGGTGTGCCTTTTGTGGGTGCTGCAAGGGAAATGATGATAGATGGAAAAATAGAAAGAGCGATGATCGTTGGCAAAGGCAGCTTGTTCTTAGGTAGAATGACAAATCAGTTTGATGGTGTTTCCATCGTAATGGAAAAGAACAATGGCAGTACCGAACAGGCTCAAGCTGTATCCAAGGATGAAATCAAAGGAATGGTAGCAGATGCTATGAAAGAATTCGCAACCTTCTTACTCAGTGGAAAGTAGGGGTGAATTAAATGGCTGAAAACAATGTAAAAAATATAATAGGTGAAGTGTTCAATGAAATAGCAGATGCTATGAAAACAGGCAATTTCGGCAAAAAAGTCAAGGTTGGTCTTACGACCTTGGGCAGCGAACACGGTACCGAAGAGTTGGTCAAAGGTGCTGAAATGGCATCCAAGAAGTATAGTGACTTTGAAATTGTGCTAATTGGGCCAAAGGTTGAAACTTCTCTTAGAATGATTGAAGTAACAAATGAAGATGAAATGCATAAGACTATGGATGCCATGCTGGCTGCTGGTGAGCTGGATTCTGCTGTTACCATGCATTATAACTTTCCTATTGGGGTATCGACTGTAGGTAGAGTTATAACTCCGGGTTTTGGTAAGGAGCTGATCATATCCACTACAACTGGTACATCATCTACAAATAGAGTAGAAGGCATGGTTAAGAATGCATTATACGGAATTATTGCTGCAAAAGCATTGGGTATTCAAAAGCCAACGGTTGGAATTTTGAATATTGATGGAGCCCGCAAGGTAGAGGGTGCACTGAAGGAGCTTAAAAACAACGGCTATGATATTAACTTCTCAGAATCAGTCAGGTCAGATGGCGGAGTGATTATGAGAGGGAATGACCTGCTGGCAGCAGCAGCTGATATCATGGTTATGGATTCCTTGACAGGCAATCTAATGATGAAGATTTTCTCAGCCTTTACCACAGGCGGAAGCTACGAGGCCTTAGGCTACGGTTATGGACCTGGAGTTGGAGAAAATCAAGACAAAATTATTTGTATACTATCACGTGCCTCTGGCGCCCCAGTTGTTTGTGAAGCCCTCAGATATGCGGCAAGCTGTGCAAAGGGTAAGCTGCCGCTAGTAGCCAAGGAAGAGTTTGCAAAAGCAAGGAAAGCTGGGTTGGATAATATTCTGAAAGGCTTGACTGCAGAAAGCAAAAAGACTATAGCAGAAGATTTCAAGATGCCGGATAAAAAGACAGTAATCAAGTCTGTAGCAGGCATTGATATACTTGAATTGGACAATGCGGTCATGACTCTTGCAAAAGCAGGTATTTATTCAGAGAGCGGCATGGGCTGCACGGGACCTATCGTATTGGTTGCAGAGGAGGACTACAATAAGTCCATCGATATTATGCTGGAAAACAAGTATATAACTGAAAGACCACTGGACTACCATTGTTAATAACTGTAGGTCAGCTTTCAAGTGATCCCTTGCTCTTGTAAGAAATAATGCTGACATCCCCCTAAAAGCACACCCTCCAGGTGTGCTTTTAGGTTTGCGTAATAGAATAGCCCGTGGTTTTATATACTATAGATATATACAATATTTATATTTCTATAGCAACATAGGAGAGTAAGTATTAAGCAAAAAGCTTTAATAAAAAAATAGTTGTATATTATTGAAGGTTTGGTTAAAATTGTGTAGAATTAAACTATGCTGATAACAGCATAAATTATACTTATATAAGGGGGAAAAATTGATGAAAAAGTCATTGGCACTAGTACTAGTTCTAGTTATGGTGATGTCATTGCTTGCTGCTTGTTCACAACCGGCACCCGCACCAGCAACTCCAGAACCAGCGCCAGCACCGGCACCGGAAAAAGTTAAAGTAGGTATGGTTACAGACTCAGGTACAATTGATGACAAGTCATTTAATCAAGGCACTTGGGAAGGGATTCTAAAGTATAAAAATGACAAGAACACAATTGAAGAAAAATACCTTCAACCAACAGGCGAACAACCAACGGATTATGTTAACGCTATAAACGATCTTGTAGATACAGGATATTCTATAGTAGTAACACCAGGTTTTAAGTTTGAAACAGCTATAAATGAGGCTGCAGCAAACCAAAGAGACACAACTTTCATACTTATAGATGGTCAGCCACACAATGGTGATTTTAATTTTGTAAAGCATGACAACGTTGTAAGTATATTCTTCAATGAGCATGAAGCTGGATTCCTAGCTGGCGTTGCTTCAGCATTATCCACAAAGACAGGCAAGCTTGGATTTGTAGGCGGTATGGAAATACCTCCAGTTCAACGTTTTGGATGGGGCTTTAAAGCAGGTGTTGCTTATGCGAATAAGACACTTGGAACAAAAGCTGAAATAGTGGACTATTTATATCAAGGTACATTCAATGACGTGCCAGCTGGTCAAACATTAGCTGCTGGTATGTATAATAAAGGCGTAGACATTATATTCCATGCTGCTGGCGGAGTTGGCGTAGGCGTATTTAATGAAGCTAAGCAAAGAGCAGAAAAAGGCGAAAAAGTATTTGTAGTAGGTGTTGACGTAGACCAATATGCAGCTGGAGAGATCAGCAATGGTTCTTCTGTAACATTAACATCAGCTATGAAGAGAATTGATGTAGCTGCTTACAACTACATAGATGCAAAAATAAACGGTACATTCCCAGGCGGAGAAGTAATTACACTTTCCTTAGCTGACAATGGTGTTGGCTTACCTGAGAAGAATCCAAACCTGACTGACGATGTAATTGCTAAGGTAGAGGCAGTTAAGAAAGAAATTCTATCTGGAGCAATCACAGTTCCAGGAACTCAAGAAGCATTGGATGCATTCTTAAAATAATAGAATAAATAAAATCTAGAATCTTATCTAAGTAATAAGAAAGGAAAACAGCATTACATAGTCTGTTTTCCTTTTTTTAAAAATTAAACATTATACCATGGAGGCGAAAACATGGAATATATAATAGAAATGTTAAATATCAGAAAAGAGTTTACAGGTATTGTAGCAAATGACAATATAACAATTCAAGTAAAAAAGGGTGAGATACATGCACTGTTAGGAGAAAATGGGGCAGGAAAGTCAACCTTGATGTCAATACTTTTTGGTCTTTACCAGCCAGATAAAGGAGTCATAAAGGTAAGAGGCAAGGAAGTAAAAATAACCAATCCAAATATTGCAAACGATTTAGGCATAGGGATGGTGCATCAGCACTTTAAATTAGTACATAATTTTACTGTTACTGAAAACATTATCCTGGGCATGGAAAAGGTTAGCAATGGTAAAATTGATATAAAAACGGCAGCTAAAAAAATACAAGAGCTCTCTGCCCGTTATAAGCTTTTTGTAGATCCCAATGCAAAGATAGAAGATATTTCAGTAGGAATGCAGCAAAGGGTTGAAATTTTAAAAATGCTTTATAGAAATGCGGATATACTAATATTTGACGAACCAACTGCTGTACTTACTCCTCAGGAAATCATAGAACTAATGGGTGTAATGAAAAGCATGGCGGCAGAAGGCAAAACAATACTAGTAATTACCCATAAATTAAAAGAAATAAAAGCAGTAGCTGAGAACTGTACAGTAATTAGCAAAGGGAAGTCAATAGCAACTGTTGATGTATCAGAAACCTCCCAGGAAAGATTGGCAGAATTAATGGTTGGCAGGAGAATTAATTTTAAGTTGGACAAACAACCAGCCAAAGTGGGAGATGAAGCATTTAGAATTGAAAACTTAAATGTTATGAATCATAGAGGACTGAAGGCAGTCAAAAACGTCAATTTGTCAGCGAACTACGGGGAGATACTTGGAATAGCAGGGGTTGATGGTAACGGTCAGACAGAGCTTATTGAAGCAATTACGGGACTTAGAAAAGTTGAGTCAGGTAAAATATTGTTGAATGGTGTAGATATAAGTGCTTTACCCATAAGGAAACGTAATGAAAACGGATTAGGACATATTCCAGAGGATAGGCATAAATACGGATTGGTATTGGATTTTAAATTGGAAGACAATATGATACTAGAGAACTACTATAAAGTACCTTTCTCCAAGAATGGCATTTTGAATAGAGACGAAATACGTGCATATGCAGATAAGCTTATTGACCAATTTGACGTGCGATCAGCTCAAGGAGCTATAACCAAAGCAAGAAGTATGTCAGGAGGCAATCAGCAAAAAGCAATTATTGCAAGAGAGGTGGACAGGTCACCCTGTGTGATGATAGTAGCGCAGCCTACAAGAGGCTTAGACGTAGGTGCTATAGAATATATTCATAAAAGACTTCTGCAAGAAAGAGACAATGGTAAAACGATAATATTATTTTCACTTGAATTAGATGAAATCCTCAATGTATCTGATCGTATAGCTGTTATGTATGAAGGTGAAATAGTAGGTACTTGCTATTCTGAGGATACAAATGAAAATGAACTGGGATTAATGATGGCTGGCGGAAGGAGGAATACCGTTGAGTAAAAATAAAGTAGTCATTCCATTGCTTGCAGTACTGCTAGGTTTTGTTTTTGGTGCTATTATAATGCTTATTACAGGACATAATCCAATAGAAGCATACTCAGCACTTTTAAAGGGTGCAGGTTTTTATGGAAATATAAAACGCCTTGGAGATACACTGCTGAACACAACGACTTTAATTCTTACAGGCTTATCTGTAGCATTTGCATTCAGAACAGGACTTTTCAATATTGGTGCTTCGGGTCAGATGCTGATGGGAGGATTTATAGCAGTACTTATTGGCGCTAAAATACCTTTGCCTGCTTATATTCATGTTCCTTTGGCTGTAGTTTCTGCCGCTGTTGCAGGAGCTTGTTGGGCATTTTTACCTGGCTTGTTGAAGGCCAAATTTAGAATTCATGAAGTAGTAAGTACTATAATGATGAATTATATAGCCATGTGGAGTGTATATTATTTTGTACCTTTACTTATACCGGGTAATTTTAATACTGAATCGCGACCGATTTTTCAAACAGCATCTCTAAGAACTGAGTGGCTGTCCGCAATATTTAAAGGTTCTTATATCAATACAGGTTTGTTTATAGCATTATTCTGCGTAGTATTAGTTTGGTGGGTATTAGAAAAAACAACCTTCGGTTATGAACTAAAGTCGGTAGGTTTTAACATACATGCATCTAAATATGCAGGTATGAAGGTTAACAAAAATTTAATTTTATCAATGATGATATCAGGAGCTTTGGCAGGTCTTGCCGGTGCTACCTACTATATTGGTTATGCCAATAATATAAAAATAGGCATGCTGCCGTCTCAAGGTTTTGATGGCATTGCCGTTGCTC
>MGOS01000129.1:38836-39234 GCA_001797185.1 Clostridiales bacterium GWB2_37_7 | reverse complement strand
GTTTATTTATGCAATCTGCTACCAATGTACCAAATGAGCTTGTTCCAATTATTATTGCAACTATCATCTTTTTTGCAGCCACTAGCTTAATGCTTCAGATTTGGATGCAAAGAGTTGAAAAACTACTAAAAAAGAATGAAGGTGATAAATAATGTGGGATATTTTATCGAGTATTGTTCCTTTGGCTCTTGCTTATACCGCGCCATTGCTTATAATCGCTTTGGGAGGTCTGTTCAGTGAAAGAAGCGGAATAGTCAACATAGGTCTAGAAGGCTTGATGGGGGTAGGAGCTTTTACCGCTGCCTTAATAATATCGTTATCTCCACCCTCTGTGGGAGGCGTTTCCATATATTTAGGACTTGCTGGAGCTGCGGTGGCAGGAGGGATTTTCTCTTTGC
>MGOS01000129.1:17721-38812 GCA_001797185.1 Clostridiales bacterium GWB2_37_7 | reverse complement strand
TGAAATCTGACCAGGTAGTAAGCGGTACAGCAATTAATATACTTTCAGCAGCCATAACAGTGTTTTTGGCAAGAACCTTGACTGGAAGTGCCAATGTCTCAATTATATCAGGCTTCATAAAAAGAGACGTGCCATTTCTACACAAAATACCAGTGATAGGACCTTTGATTTTTAGCAATACATACATTACAACATATATTGTATTAGGTATAGTTTTATTAAGCTGGTATGTATTATACCGCAGACCTTTTGGACTAAGACTCAGAGCCTGTGGCGAGAACCCTCAAGCTGCTGATTCTCTGGGTATAAATGTAATAAAAATGAGATATATAGGCGTATTATTGTCTGGTGTACTTGCAGGCTTGGGTGGTGGTGTTGTAATTACTACTTATTCAGGAGAGTTTTCTCCACTTGTGTATAGTGGATTAGGCTTTTTAGCCCTAGCTGCATTGATTTTTGGAAAATGGAATCCATGGGGGGTATTAGGTGCATCATTGTTCTTTGGGCTTGCAAAAACAGTGGCAGATATGTCAAAGCTTTTTGAATCCTTAAATAATATGCCAAATATATTCTTCAATACATTTCCCTATGTCGCAACCTTAATCGCATTGGTATTGTTTTCTAAGAATTCTGCCGGTCCAAAAGCGGCAGGAGAACCTTACGATGCTGGAAAACGTTAGAGTTTAATTGTTCAAAAAAGGTCATACTATTTATCGGTATGACCTTTTTATTGCCATTAATTTAAATATTATGATTTATGATATTTGTGATATAATATAACTGGGACAAAACTTGTACATTGCGTAGTTTTTATAGGTGATAAATCAAATGTTCTCACATTGTTATTTTATTAGAAAACGCAAAACATATTGTTCCTGTTGGGAGTGATTTTATGAGAATGGGACATGAGCTCACAATTGAACAACAGCAAAAGCTTGTTATGACGCCAGAACTTAAGCTTGCTCTTAAAATATTGCAGCTTCCAACTGTAGAGTTAGAGGAGCTTATTCAGCAAGAGCTTGAGATAAATCCTATTCTGGAGTTGGTAGAAGAACCAAAAGATGAGAGACTCAAAGCTGAGCAAGGACCAAAGGACAATAAACTGGAAAAAGAAATTGACTGGAAGGAATACATGCAATTTCAAGGAAAGAGTTATTGCTTAGAAGGCTATGAAAATAATGATGAAGCAGAGCAAAATTATGAAAATTATGTAAGCAATTCACATACCCTTAAAGATCACTTATTGTTTCAACTTCACTTAGCGCTGCTAAGGCATAACCTAAAAGATGTTGGAGAATTGATTATCGAATCCATAGATGAAAACGGATATCTGACTATTTCTACTGAAGAGCTGATGGATGTAACCAGAACCGATGCATGTACGATAGAAAAAGTGCTCAATATAATACAAACCTTTGACCCTGCAGGTGTTGGTGCTAGAGATCTAAAAGAGTGCCTGCTGATTCAGCTGAGTTTTAAAGGCTTGTTGAATGAAAGAACAGAAAAAATTGTGCAAAGACATTTAGATGACATTGCTTGCAACAGGCTTAATAATATATCGAAATCATTAGGTGTATCTTTGGAAATGGCACAGCAATTAAGTGATATGATAAAGAGCCTGGAGCCGAAGCCTGGCAGAGCTTTTGAGAGTAGTAACTCCACAAAATATATAGTACCTGATGTTTATATCGATAAAATTGATGACGAATATATAATAACGATCAATGATCATTACAACTCGAGTCTGAGAATAAGCCAATATTATAGAAATTTGTTGCAGCAGGAGGAAAAAACCTCACAGGCATCACAATTTATTAGCAATAAGCTGTCATCAGCAATGTGGTTGATTAAGAGCATAGAGCAAAGGAAAACTACCCTGTATAACGTTATTCAAGCTATAGTTGAATACCAAAGAGAATTTTTTGACAAAGGTGTTATGTACCTTAGAACGATGACTTTAAAGAACATAGCCGACAAAGTAAGTGTTCACGAATCCACTGTAAGCAGAGCAATCAACGGCAAATATGTACAGACAAACAGGGGTGTATTTGAAATAAAGTATTTCTTCACCAGCGGAGTCGATAATCAGATTGGTGATGGGATTTCCTCAGAAAGTATAAAAAGGATGTTGAAGAATTTGATTGATAAAGAGAACCATAAGCATCCCATCAGTGATCAATACATTGCAGATAGTTTGACAAAGGAGGGACTTGTAATATCTAGACGTACCGTTGCAAAATACAGAGACGAGCTAGGGATACCTTCTTCATCAAAACGAAAAAGATATTAGAGTGTGCTTATGGCACGCTCTTTTTTTATTGTGTAGGAAAGTTATAACTTTCCTATACAATAAAAAACCTTGATTTAACTGCCCATGTGCCTTTGTTCTATAGGGCAAGTATAATCTATAAAACATATGTCTGTATAATTTTTGACACGGAAATCATAAAATAGTATGAAATTCTATAATAAACATATATTGCATTGTTATATTGAATATAGTATAGTTAATGTATCGGGACTAAATATAGCTATGGGGACAAAAAGTGTCCAAGGAGAGATTGATGAAGAATCTTATTCAGCTTCAAATGAAAATTGCCCCTGAAATCATTGATATTACTGAGAAAAGATACAGTATATTGAAAACATTAGAGTTCAATCAGCCCATTGGCAGGCGAGCGCTTGCAGTTATGCTGAACAAAAGTGAAAGATGGGTAAGAAGTGAGCTGGATGTACTTAAGGAGCAAGGACTTATCGATATTCAAACATCAGGAATGACAGTAACTGAAGAGGGGAAAGATATTATTAACCATTTCAGAAGCTATGTTGCTGAACTGAGAGGAATTACCAGTCTCGCACAGGAAATAAAAGAAAGGCTTCAGGTAAAAGATGTATTTATTGTACCCGGAGATACAGAAAAAGACTGGGAAGTATTGAAGGATATATCAATTGTAGCCTTTGATTACATAGAGAAGCATATCAAGGATGAATATATAATCGCAGTCAGCGGTGGTTATTCAGTATTGGCTGTTGCAGAAAATGCAGTTAAGTTGAAGGTCAAAGGCTTAACGGTAGTGCCCGCTAGAGGGGGTATTAAAGCCGACTTAGAAAGGCAAGCTAACATCGTAGCTGCTAAGCTTGCAAACAAAATAGGGGGAAGCTACCATCTGTTGCATTTACCCGATAACATCAGTGAAGATATGCTGAACAGTATGATATCAGATCCAGATATCAGCAAAGTAATAGAGTACATAAGACATGCAAATATCTTTTTATTTGGATTGAGCTCATTAGAATCAATTTCAAAGAAAAGAAACTTCACTTTTGAAGAGCTGGAACAGCTAAACAATCTGAAGGTAAGAGCAGAAGCATTTGGATGTTACTTTGACGAGGATGGAAAAATAGTACATAAGACAGGCAGCATTGGTATAAGACCTGAGGATTTGAGAAATATAGAGTTAGCAATGTGTGTTGGAGGCGGTGATTCCAAAGCAGAACCTATCATATTGGTGAACAAGGGCAGGAGCAACAGTGTCATAGTGACAGATGAAGCTGCCGCCCATGAAATATTAAGGATATTAAGAGGAGGACAAAGTAATGGGAATTAAGGTTGGTATTAATGGTTTTGGTCGAATAGGTAGACCGGTTTTTAAAATTGCAATGGAAAAGTTTGGTGAGGATGCAGAAATCGTATTGATAAACGATCTGACTGATCCGAAGACTTTGGCGCATCTATTAAAATATGACAGCACATATGGTGTATATGATGCAGATGTAAAGGCGACTGAAAACTCAATAATAGTAAATGGCAAAGAAATACATATTTCTGCAGAATCAAAGCCTGAAAATATTAAATGGGGCGAATATGGTGTTGACGTTGTAATAGAGTCCACTGGAAGATATACAGATAAGGAAGCTGCTATGAAGCACATCGCAGGAGGCGCAAAAAGAGTAATCATCAGTGCACCTGCTAAAAATGAGGATATCACTATTGTAATGGGTGTTAATGAGCATCTATATGACCCAGAAAAGCATATCGTTATATCAAATGCATCCTGCACAACAAACTGCCTTGCTCCATTTGCAAAGGTATTGAATGAGAAGTTTGGAATAGTAAAAGGCTTAATGAATACAATTCACTCCTATACAAATGACCAAAGAATATTGGATCAGCCACACTCAGATTTGAGAAGAAGCAGATCTGCAGCGCTATCTATTATTCCAACAAGCACAGGAGCTGCAAAAGCAGTTGCACTTGTACTTCCAGAGCTAAAGGGCAAGTTGACTGGAATGTCAATGAGAGTACCCACTCCTACAGTATCAGTAGTTGATTTGGTTGTTGAGCTGGCAAGAGAAGTTACAGCAGAAGAAGTAAACAGTGCTTTTAAGGCTGCATCAGAAAATGAATTAAAGGGCATACTTCAATATTGCGAAGAGCCGTTAGTATCTGTTGATTTTAAGGGCAGCGCATATTCAAGTATCATAGATGCTCTATCAACTATGGTTATCCAAGGCAACATGGTTAAGGTAATTTCATGGTATGACAATGAATTTGGATATTCAAATAGAGTAGTAGATTTGGTAAAATATATAGCAAATAAATAAATTAGAAACTCAGCTCCCGGTTTGTGTATCATCTTGCAAGCCGGGCTGAATTTTGAGTAGCTTTACTGTGTAAATGGAGGTGTTGATTATGCTAAATAAGCGGACTATACAAGACATTGATGTTAGCAATAAAAGGGTATTGGTAAGAGTAGACTTTAATGTACCCTTGGATGAACAGAATCAAATTACAGATGATAGAAGAATAACCGAGGCATTGCCAACAATTAATTATTTGGTGAAGAACAATGCGAAGGTAATATTGATGTCCCACTTTGGAAGACCAAAGGGTAAATTCAATGAGAAATACTCACTTAAGCCTGTAGTTGAAAGACTAAAGAGTATTGTGGATGCAAAGGTGACATTGGCTGAGGATGTAATTGGAGATAAGGTTAAAGAAGCAGCAAATGCGCTTCAAGGCGGAGAAATACTTGTCTTGGAAAATGTGAGATTCTACGAGCAGGAAGAAAAGAATGATGCTGAATTTGCAAAGAGCTTAGCAGAGCTGGGTGATGTATATGTAAATGATGCTTTTGGTACAGCTCACAGAGCCCATGCTTCTACAGCAGGAGTTGCTAATTATTTGCCATCAGCAATTGGTTTTCTGATTAAAAAGGAATTGGATATTATGGGCAAGGCTCTATTGAATCCGGACAGACCATTTGTAGCAATACTTGGTGGAGCTAAGGTTTCGGATAAAATAGGTGTTATCGAAAACCTTTTGGATAAGGTAGACACACTTCTTATAGGGGGTGGCATGGCATTTACCTTCTACAAAGCAATGGGTTATGAGATAGGCAAGTCATTACTGGAAGCAGATAAGGTTGACATGGCAGCTGAGATCATGAAAAAAGCAGAGGCTAAAAATGTAAGGCTTATGCTGCCTATTGATATAGTTGCTGCACCTGAATTCAATAAAGAGGCACCTTATCAAACAGTTGCTGCTGATAAAATGCCTGCAGATCAAATGGGCTTAGATATTGGTGAAAAATCACAAGCTCAATATGCTGAGGTTATTGAGGCAGCAAAAACAGTTGTTTGGAACGGACCCATGGGTGTTTTTGAAATGCCGAGCTTCGCAAAAGGCACCTTTGCTTTGGCAGAGGCCATGTCAAAATGCAAGGGCACAACAATTGTGGGTGGCGGAGATTCTGCTGCAGCAGTTGAACAATTAGGTTTTGCAGATCAAATCACACATATTTCCACTGGCGGCGGTGCTTCCTTGGAATTCTTGGAAGGCAAGGTTTTACCGGGAATTGATATCATCAACAATAAATAAAGAGGTGAATAGCATGAGGGTACCACTGATTGCAGGAAACTGGAAAATGAATAAAACACCACAGGAAGCGATACAGCTTATAAATGAGCTAAAAGGCTTGATACAAAATACAGCAGCAGAGGTTGCTGTATGCCCGACCTTTGTGGCTTTAAGTGATGTGCTAAAGGCTGTAGAAGGCAGCAGTCTAAAGGTAGGCGCTCAAAATATGTATCATCAAGACAAGGGTGCTTTTACCGGAGAAATTTCACCGGTTTTTCTAAAAGCCATGAATATTGAATACGTAATTTTGGGACACTCTGAAAGAAGACAATATTTCGGAGAAACCAATGAAGAAATCAACAAAAAACTTGCTGCAGCATTCACACACAATATAAAGCCAATATTATGTGTGGGTGAGACCCTGGAACAGAGAGAGCAAGGTATAACCTTCGAAGTAATCAAGGAGCAGGTGCAAAAGTGCCTTGCAAATATGCATCAGTTTGATTTAGAAGAGCTGGTTGTAGCTTATGAGCCGGTTTGGGCAATAGGCACTGGAAGAACAGCTACAAAAGAAGATGCAAACGAAGTGATTGCTTTTATAAGACAGCAGCTGAAAGAAGTATTAAATGAAAAATTAAGCTTAAATATTAGAATATTATACGGTGGCAGCGTGAAGTCATCAAATATCAGAGAATTGATGGATATGCCAGAAATTGATGGTGCTTTGGTAGGCGGAGCAAGCTTAGATGTACAAGAATTTGCAAAGATAGCTTGCTATTAGGTTTATTACTGCTGACACTTTGTATAAAGAATTCGCTCCTTATAAAGCAAAGAATATAGTACTACATTAAAAAATAAAATTATGATAATATAGTAATGAAAAATAAAAAAATGAAAAAACATCGTAAAGCTAATTTTGTAAATGTTTTTCCACGGTGCTAAAGACCTAAAAGACAAACATTAACTAAGCTTTACAGAGACTAGATGAAAAAACTCTGTAAAGCTAACTTTCTGTAAATGTTTTTCCACGGTACTAAAGACCTAAAAAACAAACATTAACTAAGCTTTACAGAGTTTATAGGAGGATTTAAAATGATAATTAGTGATGTATTTGCAAGAGAAATACTAGACTCAAGAGGAAACCCAACAATTGAGGTTGAAGTTGAATTGGAAAGTGGCGTAATTGGTAGAGCCGCTGTTCCATCAGGTGCTTCTACAGGTGCATTTGAAGCTGTAGAGTTAAGAGACGGCGATAAGTCAAGATACTTAGGCAAGGGTGTATTGAATGCAGTAAAGAATGTAAATGATATTATTGCATCTGAAATAATAGGAATGAGCGCATTGGATCAAGTTGGCATAGACCAAGCGATGATTGAGCTAGATGGTACGCCAAATAAAGGCAAGCTAGGTGCAAACGCAATATTAGGAGTTTCAATGGCTGTTGCTCGAGCAGCTGCAGATGAGCTTGGGATTCCGTTATACCAATACATAGGCGGAGTGAATGCAAAGACTCTTCCGGTACCAATGATGAATATAATAAACGGTGGCAAGCATGCTGATAACAATGTAGACATACAAGAATTTATGGTAATGCCTGTTGGTGCGGACAGCTTCAGAGAAGCATTAAGAATGTGCGCAGAAGTATTCCACAACCTAAAGAGCGTTCTTAAGGCAAAGGGCTATAATACTGCAGTAGGTGACGAGGGTGGTTTTGCACCTAATCTAAAGTCAAACGAAGAAGCATTGCAAGTAATTGTTGAAGCTATAGAGAAGGCAGGCTACAAGCCAGGGGTTGAATTCTTTATCGCAATAGATGGAGCTTGTACAGAAATGTATGAAGAAGCAAAAGCAAAAGGCGATACAGGCAAATACTTCTTCTGGAAATCAGGCTTTACAAAGACAAAGGAAGAAATGGTTGAGTTTTGGGCTGATTTAGCCGACAAGTATCCAATTATATCATTGGAAGATTGCATGGCTGAAGAGGACTGGGATGGCTGGAAGCTATTAACTGAAAGATTAGGCAGCAAGATTCAGTTGGTTGGTGACGATTTATTTGTTACAAATACTGAAAGACTTGAAAGAGGTATAAAGGCCGGTGTAGGTAATTCCATACTTATAAAGGTGAATCAAATAGGTACGCTTACTGAAACGCTTGATTCTATAGCAATGGCTAATAGAGCGGGCTACACTGCAGTGGTTTCACATAGATCAGGAGAAACAGAAGATGTAACAATAGCTGATTTGGTTGTTGCTGTGAATGCAGGACAAATCAAAACAGGTGCTCCATCAAGAACAGACAGAGTTGCAAAGTATAATCAACTTCTTAGAATAGAAGAAGGATTAGATACAATGGCGAAATATCCAGGAATGTCTGCATTCTTTAACTTGAAGTAGAATTGATATTAAGGAACAACTAAATAATAAATTCCCATTCTGAAGCGGCTATTTTCCGCCAATACTGCGTTGTCCTCAGTTGCAATAGCACCACTATTGCGCCTTCCTTCGCCTTGTCTTGACGAAAACTATCTCGCTTGAGAACCGGGTTTTATTATTTAGTTGTTCCTAAAGAGCCGTTTTGAATAAAAAGACGGCTCTTTTTAAATAATAAACAATGCTTAACTTTATTTTATGCAATTATTGTAATTTGTACAGCTTTATGTTAAAATTCTTTTATGACCGTTTAACACAGTATTCAAGACTTAGCCTATATGGCGTAAGTTTTTCATAAATATTGAGGGAGGTGTGGAATATGTTAAAGATTGTTCTTTATGTAGCGCAGGTTTTAGTGAGCTTGATTCTAATAGGCAGCGTTCTGCTGCAGCCAGGTAAAAGTGCGGGGTTATCAGGCTCCATAGCGGGTGGTGCAGAGCAGCTGTTCGGGAAAAAGAAAAGTAAAGGCTACGAGGCACTGGCTTCAAAGGCAACAACAGTTTCAGCGATACTCTTCATGATTTTATCCCTAGTCTTACTGTTTATACAATAGAAGAATGTTCAAAATTAAGTTAGCCTAACAGGAATGTTAGGCTAAAATTATACCCAAAAACATACACAATATAGGAGGTTTATTATGGATTTTACAATCATACTATTTGCTCCCATTGCTGGCATTATTGCTTTGGTTTTCGCGGCAATTCTGGCTGTATACATCAAAAAATCAGATCCCGGCAACAAAAGAATGGTTGAAATTATGGGATACATACATGAAGGTGCGATGGCCTTCTTATCAAGGGAATACAAAGTGTTATCAATTTTCGTTGTAGTACTTTCAGTAATAATAGGTATTTTCCTAAAAAGCTGGTTGACTGCAGGATCCTTTGTATTAGGGGCTCTCTTTTCTGTAATGGCAGGTTATTTTGGAATGAATGTTGCTACTATGGCTAACGCAAGAACAGCCAATGCAGCCCAAACAGGTCAAAACAAAGCTTTGGGTATCGCGTTTAAGGGTGGTACAGTTATGGGTATGTGTGTAGTAGGCTTAGGGCTTTTGGGTATAGGAACCCTGTATCTGTTAATTCAAGATATTAAAGTTATTACAGGCTTTGGCCTTGGTGCAAGCTCTATTGCCTTGTTTGCCAGAGTAGGTGGAGGAATTTATACCAAAGCTGCCGATGTTGGGGCGGATCTAGTAGGCAAGATAGAGGCAGGGATACCGGAGGATGATCCCAGAAATCCTGCTGTAATTGCAGACAATGTAGGGGATAATGTTGGGGATGTTGCAGGTATGGGGGCTGACCTTTTTGAGTCTTATGTTGGAGCAATTATATCAGCAATAACCTTGGGAACCTTTGCTTTTGCAGGTAGGACCGAAGGCATAATTTTTCCCTTGCTTTTGTCATCCATCGGGATCATAGCTTCTATACAGGGCAGCCTATTTGTCCGAACTGGTGAAAAGTCAAATCCACAAAGTGCTTTGAGCAAAGGAACCTATATAAGTGCTTTACTGGTATTGGCAGGTTCATTTTTCCTAAGTAGAATGATGTTTGGCAATCTAGGTGCATTTTACTCTGTAGCAGTGGGACTTATTGCAGGTGTCATAATTGGATATGTCACTGAGATATATACCTCAGGTGAGTATAATTCAGTTAAGAAGATATCCAAACAATCAGAAACAGGAGCTGCAACGACCATTATAAGCGGCCTTGGAGTGGGCATGGCTTCAACCGTTGCACCAGTACTCTTTATATGTGTAGCAGTATTGGTTGCTTATTATAATCTTGGGTTATATGGCATAGCTCTTGCTGCAGTCGGTATGCTGTCAACAACCGGTATGACAGTGGCAGTAGATGCCTATGGACCTATAGCTGATAATGCAGGAGGCATTGCTCAAATGGCAGACCTTCCAAAGTCAGTCAGAGAAATAACTGATAAACTGGATTCTATTGGAAATACAACAGCAGCAATTGGCAAAGGCTTTGCAATTGGCTCTGCTGCACTTACTGCACTAGCCTTGTTTGCATCCTACTCAACAGCAGTTGGGTTAGAGAGCATAGATATATTAGAACCAAAGGTAATGATAGGCTTGTTCATAGGTGGCATGCTGCCCTTCCTATTCTCTGCATTGACAATGGAAGCAGTTAGTAAAGCAGCAAATCAGATGATTGAAGAAGTAAGAAGACAGTTTAAAACAATACCAGGCATCATGGAGGGAACAGCAAAACCTGAATATGCAAAATGCGTTGATATTTCAACTGCTGCTGCCCTAAAAGAAATGATCGTACCGGGACTGCTGGCAGTAATTGTACCTATAGCAGTAGGAATATACGATAAAGGCGCTTTGGGTGGACTCATAGCTGGAGCAGTCGTTACAGGAGTATTGCTAGCGACTATGATGGCTAATGCAGGTGGTGCGTGGGACAACGCAAAGAAGTTTGTTGAGTCCGGTGAACACGGCGGCAAGGGCAGCGCGGCACATACAGCAACGGTTGTCGGAGATACAGTGGGAGATCCTTTTAAAGATACTGCAGGACCATCCATGAATATACTGATAAAGCTTATGACTATAGTAGCACTTGTATTTGCACCCTTGTTCCTATAGTATAAAGATAAGATGTTTGATAATATCAAACATCTTTTTTTCTGGAGGAGGGATATGCAATGAAGTATTTGTTACTATATTTGATCGCAATAAATATAGTTGGCTTTGCAATTATGGGAATTGACAAACGCAAAGCAAAGAGACACAGCAGTAGGGTTAGTGAAAAAACTTTGTTCACCATTGCTTTGGTAGGAGGCTCAATTGGAGTAAAGTTTGGTATGGAGCTGTTTAGACACAAGACGAAGCATAAAAAATTTATATTTGGAATTCCTGCTATCATAATTCTGCAGTTAGCAGCAGCATTTTTTATAGTATATAAGTTTTTTGAATTGTAAGGCTGTAAGTGTATAGAGTAGTTCACCTAATTTGAAAAAAATCAATTTAAACATATAATTTTTCAACATTGAACATACTAAAATATATAATATCGGTTCTGTGCAGTAGATTGAGGTGATTTTTTTTGACTAGTTTTTTACATGAGAATGCAAAGGAATTTTTCTATCCCGGCAGCAAAACTGGTATTCTTCTTATACATGGTTTTACAGGCTCTCCTTCAGAAATGAGATATTTGGGAGAGTATCTGAAGGATAAAGGCTTCACTGTAAATGGAGTTTTGCTTAAGGGACATGGCACAACAATTCAGGATATGAACAAAACAAGCTACAAGGATTGGATAAAGTCTGCAGAACAAGGGTATTTGAAGCTTATTGATGAATGTGATGAAATTTTTGTTGTAGGCTTTTCTATGGGAGGAGCCTTGGCACTACATTTAGCCCAAAAATATGATATAAAAGGTATTATTAGCCTATCTACACCTATTAGAATACTTAACCGCCAATATTACATAGCAATGCTGGTAAAATATTTTAAATTTATAATAGGCAAGCAGCAAAAAATCGTTAAACAAAAAGATCCCTTTATAATTAGTTATGACAAAACACCCATCAAATGCATGGTAAGTCTAATGCAGTTGATAAACCTTGTTAAAGCGGATTTGCATAAGATAGAAAAACCAATTTTAATTATGCAGTCCTACGGAGATGGAACTGTGCATCCCTCAAGTGCGAACTTTATATACAATAGAATCGCATCTATAGACAAAAGCATCATTTTTTTGCATAACAGTGGTCATGTTATAACCTGCGACATTGAAAAGGAGCAGGTCTTTGACGAAGTGCACAGCTTCATAAGCAAAAGGTGCAGCTGCTATATTGACAATCAAGTGGGAACATATATTAAAACAATGGAGGTATACAACAGATAATTTTTTTACAAAAGTTTACAAATATTATAGCAATCAAATAAATAGTAGAATTAGACAATTCTGGTAAAATACTCTTGAATTCCGAACACATGTTCGATATAATGTATTAAGACTGGTATTCGGGAGGTGAAGTTAATGATTAAATCGTTTAAAATCAGACTCGAGCCTAACAACATACAGAAATCTAAATTGTTTCAAAGTGCTGGCACAGCAAGATGGGCGTATAACTGGACACTTGCAAAGCAGGAACAGAATTATAAAAATGGTGGTAAGTTTATAAAAGATGGGGATTTGAGAAAAGAATTAACCGTCTTAAAACAAACACAAGAACTAAAGTGGTTTAATAATTACAGTAATAACATAACCAAGCAAGCAATAAAGGATGCCTGCGATGCATACTGTAAGTTTTTCAAAGGACTATCAAAAAAGCCTAAGTTTAAGAGTAAGAAAAAAAGTCAGCCTAAATTTTATCAAGATACCGAAAAGATAAAATTTAAAGATGGTAAAGTAAGACTTGAAAAGATAGGTTGGGTAAGGCTTTCAGAGAAAGACAAGATACCTGAAAATTGTAAGTATACTAATCCAAGGGTGACATTTGATGGCGTACACTGGTACATATCGGTGGGCATTGAAACAGAGCAACAATCAGTAGAATTGACAGGCGCAAGTATAGGAATAGATGTGGGGATAAAGGATTTGGCAGTCTGTTCCAACATTGATACTCCGTACAAAAACATTAACAAGACCAAAAGGATTAAGAAATTAGAAAAGAAACTACGCAGGTTGCAGCGTAAGGTATCGAACAAATATGAGAAAAACAAAGAAGGAGGGAGTTACGTTAAAACAGGCAACATAATAAAACTGGAAAGAAACATTAAAAAGTTGCACAAACATCTTGATAATATCAGAACCGATTACAGACATAAAGTGACTACTGAGATAGTGAAAACCAAACCTTCTCAGATAGTTATGGAAAGCTTGAATATAAGCGGGATGATAAAAAACAAGCACTTATCAAAAGCTATACAGCAACAAGGCTTATACGAATTCAGCAGATTGATTCAGTATAACGCAGAGAGACAAGGTACTAAATATGTGGAAGCCGATAAATGGTATCCTTCATCAAAGACCTGTTCAGAATGTGGGTTTGTAAAAACCAAACTGTCACTGTCTGAAAGGGAATTCAAATGTGAATGCTGTGGAGCTGTACTGGATAGGGATAAGAACGCAAGTATAAATTTATCAAGATATAAAGCATCATAAGACACTTAAACGTATTATGATGCAGTGTACCGCGAGTTACATGGGAATTAAAGCCTCTGGAGTGTCACAATAAACGATATTAGGTTCGCCGAGGTCGGACACGTTGAATGAGGAAGCAAGCATAAGCTTTTATAATGTTATTATATAGTTTTATAAGTTTTGCGTAACGGTATAAGCAATGGCAGAATTAACAGAGTTAAAGAGCAGAATTTCGAGTTTTATGAGAGAAGATGCCTACAAGCCCTTGAAGTATGAGGAGCTAAAGGAAGCCATGCAAATAGATGGCACGGACGCAGAGCACTTTAATGCTGCTTTAGAGGAATTAATAGCAGTCGGCGATATCATTGAGACAAAAAAGAAAAAGTATGGTATTACAGAAAAAATGAACCTTGTTCCGGGTCGTATACAGGGTAATAAGAAGGGCTTTGCCTTTTTGCTGCCCAATAATAAGGATATCAAGGATATGTTCATTCCTGCTGAAAAACTAAATGGTGCTATGAATAATGACAGGGTAATTGTAAGATTAACTGCAGGAGAGCTTAATACAAGAAAGAGTGAAGGCGAAGTAATCAGGATTTTGGAAAGAGCCAATGAGAGAATCGTAGGGCTGTTTGAATCCAGTGCAAATTTTGGGTTTGTAATTCCTGACGATCCTAGAATATATCAAGACATTTTCATTCCAAAGGGTGAATTTAACGGTGCCGAAACCGGTCATAAGGTTGTTGTTGAAATTACAGTTTGGCCAGAGGGCAGAAGAAATCCGGAAGGTAGAGTAGTTGAGATACTGGGACACAAGAACGATCCTGGAACTGACATCATAGCTATCATTAGAAGTCACAACTTACCTGAAGGCTTCCCTGAGGAAGTGGAGGACCAAGCAAGTAAGATACCTGAATTTGTTTCGGAAGAGGATATAGCAAGAAGAAGAGATTTAAGAGACAAAGTAATCGTAACTATTGATGGCGATGATGCAAAGGACTTGGATGATGCGGTAGGCGTTGAGAGACTGCCTAACGGCAATTACTTGCTGGGCGTGCATATTGCAGATGTAAGTCATTATGTTTTTGAGAAAAGTCATTTAGACAAAGAAGCATTTATAAGAGGTACAAGTGTTTATCTTGTTGATAGAGTTATACCTATGCTGCCTAGAAGACTGTCCAATGGAATTTGCAGCTTGAATCCTCAGATTGAGCGCTTGACCTTAAGCTGTGACATGGAAATTGACGGCAAGGGCAAGGTTGTGAGTTATGATATTTATGAAAGTGTCATTAAGACAAAAGAGAGAATGACCTATAAAAACGTAAATAAAATTCTAACAGACAAAGATCCTGAAACCATGGAAAGATACAAGTATTTGATACCTGCCTTTGAGCTCATGGATGAGCTTAGACAGATATTAGGTAAGAGAAGAACAAGCAGAGGCAGCATAGAATTTGAGTTCCAAGAAACCAAGATCATACTTGACCCTATGGGCAAGCCAATAGAAATCAGACCTTATGAAAGAGGAATTTCAGAGCAGATCATTGAAGAGTTTATGCTTGTTTGCAATGAAACAATAGCTGAGGATATGTTCTGGAAGGAAGCACCCTTTGTATATAGAGTTCATGAAGACCCTGCACCGGAGAAGATTGAAGCCTTTAATGAATTCATATACAATTTTGGCTATCATTTAAAAGGAATACAAGAAAATATTCACCCAAAGGCATTGCAGCAGCTGGTAGACAAGATTAAGGGCACAAGAGAAGAGAGAATAATAAGCACCTTGATGCTAAGATCTTTAAGAAAAGCCAGATATACTAGTTCAAATTTGGGACACTTTGGCTTGGCAGCGAAGTATTACTGCCATTTCACATCGCCAATTAGAAGGTATCCTGACCTAATCATACACAGAATCATCAAAGAAGGCTTGCACGGCAAGCTGGTAGGCAAGCGATTATCAGAGCTGCATGGCAAGCTGGAGCAAATGGCCGACCATTGTTCCATCAGAGAGCGTGTAGCGGACGAAGCAGAGCGTGATGTGGAAGACCTCAAGAAGGCTGAATTTATGAAGGATAAGGTTGGTATGGAATTTGAAGGTATCATATCCAGTGTAACCTCCTTTGGATTATTTGTGGAGCTGGAGAATACCATTGAAGGCTTGATAAGAATAAGCAACATCGACGATGACTATTATACCTTCGATGAGAAGCATTATACCATGATAGGCGAGCGCAGCAAGCGAACCTTTAGAATCGGTGATGTATTAAAAATCAGAGTTGATAAGGTAGATGTGGCAAATAGAAATATAGACTTCATGCTGGTATAAAAGCGATAAACGCATAAGCTATTGAATTAGCTTATGCGTTTCATAATTGTATTGGCTGTCAGAATTCACATGCTTAACTTATCCAATGGTTAGCTGATATTGTTAAGTTCAGATTGTTAAAACAGATTTTTACATTGTTATTACACAGTCTTAATGCTATACTAAATATAGAATCTATTCTAGGTGGTAATTTTATGGCAAGTGACAACTTAAAGACAATTGCAAAAAACAAAAAAGCCTGGCATGAGTATTTTATTGAAGAGTCCTTTGAAGCGGGTATTTCTTTATCCGGTACAGAGGTCAAATCAATAAGAAACGGTGGTGTAAATCTTAAGGATAGTTATGCTACTGTAGAAAAAGGACAAATCTTGGTTTACAACATGCACATAAGTCCTTATGAAAAGGGAAACATATTTAATAAGGACCCACTTAGAACAAGAACACTTTTGATGCACAGATACGAAATCAACAAGCTTATAGGATATATACAACAGAAGGGTTATACGCTAATACCACTGTCTGTGTATCTGAAAGGCAGCTTGGTTAAAGTACAATTAGGTGTAGCAAAGGGCAAACAGCTGCACGACAAGCGTCATGCCATAGCAGAGAGGGATGCTCAGAGAGACATCCAAAGAGAAATGAGAAACAAAGAATACTAATCTCTCTATTAAAGACGGGGGCGTAAAGGTTTCGACGGGGGTAGTAGAGATCGAGGTAGCGAGCGGTGGTCCCAGAGGCACTTTAAAAAGCTGGAAATTAAATTTAAACGCTAACGAAAATTACGCGTTAGCTGCCTAATGGCAGCCGTCTTACCTTAAGTTACCTCACTTTAGGATAAGGCGTCATTTAGAGGTGAACGTTACTGTCAAAGCTTTGAGACAGATAACGCATTATGAAGCTACTGAAGCCATAAGTTTGACGGAGGACGTATGGTAGAGGGAATGTAAAATCACCGTCTGCGCTCGGAGAAGCTTTGGTTGAAGCACTTTCGGACAGGGGTTCGATTCCCCTCGCCTCCACCATAATTTGTCTGAAAACCCTTGGAGTTGCAAGGGTTTTATATATTTTTTGAAAGTAAAATCACATTAATTAGTAAATTAACTGGAGAAATCCATTACATAGCTTTAATCAATTTCTCAATTCCTACCATATTAATTGCTCTTTTCAAATTATAGGCAAGAAAACTAAGCCCCAGTTCTGCTGTGGCTTTTTCTTTACCCTTGCATAGCAGATAATGTGCCCCGTTATACCATTTAACAGTACCAAAAGGATGCTCTGATAGGCACATTCGTTCTTTGATTTTTTGAGTATCCTCCTTGATCCTGATAACAACTTTCTTTGAGATAGAATCTTTTTTATCAAGGGTATGATTGAATGGATTCACCGGGATATCCTCAGGGATTGGATTAAGCTTGCATTTTGGGTTACCATACATTTTAACAGGAACATACTTTGTATTTGGACTAAAACTTACAGTTTTGGGATTAGTTCCGCTTGTACATCTATTGGGGCATTGACGGCATGCATCTTTGTTGCCATATATCGTATTCTTACCACGCATTTTTGTTTTTGATAGTATCTGACCCATAGGGCAGGTTACTGTACCATCATCGTTTAGGGTGAAACAGCTTAAGGATGATTTCTCTTGTACTTCAACTTCTATAGCTGTATTTTCATAGCAGCTGGGGAGCACCCCTGCCTTTATACACATTTGTATGTCTTCAGGTCTGGTTGAATTCAATATATCCTCTGTAATTTCTGATTCTTCATATGGTATATTAAAAAGTCTTTCTACCTTATCATATTTCATAGCTACATTAGGTACTATTCCGTTCATTACGCAGTTTAAAATATCTTCGCGGCTTTCATAGCCTTTATCTGCAACAACCTCAACTGTTTCAATATCGAGGCTTTTCTTAATACCCTCAGCTATTTCTTCTAAAAGTCCCTGATCGGTATTATGATTTGTTACCTGGTATTCTGCAATTAAATGGCTGCCTTTATCTATTGCTGTTTGAACATTGTAGCAGCAATGGAATCCATCCTTGCTATGCATTCTGCGAGCTTCAGGGTCAGTAAGCAGGATCTGAGTTTCTCCACTTTCTATAAGCTCCTTTAAATAACCTTGATATGTTTCTCTTCTAAGTGTTAACTCCTGTATGGCTGCCTTTACCTGTTCAGGAGTCAGTGCATCTGGTTCAGCTTGATCTTCTTGATCCATTTGGGAGAGAAATTCTTTAATATGCTCATCGATTCGCTTAAGCTTCTTTTCCAGAATTTCAACATTGTAGGTATTGTCTTTGCTATTGACTGCCCTGAATTTGGAGCCGTCAACTGCGAAAAGCTCCTTCTGGTATAACCCAAGCTTTATACAAAGTTTTACAAAAGCATGGAATACATTTTTTAAAGCCTTTGCGTTATCTTTTCGAAAGTCTGCAATGGTTCTGAAATCAGGAGTCAGCTTTCCAAGTAGAAAAAACAGTTCAACATTTCTTGTGCACTCTATCATAAGCTTTCTACTGGTACGAATCCTGTTAAAGTAGCCGTACACATAAAGCTTGAGTAAGTCCTTAGGGTCATAGGGTGGTCTGCTTGTTTCTTTAGGTGTAGATTTGCCAAAGCCAGCTTCAGTAAGGTCCAGACCATTAACGAAGGCATCAATAACACGGACTGGATTATCTACTCCTATGTAATCTTCTATACAATCTGGGAGCAAGGTTATTTGGTTACGATCTTGACCTTGTATATAGCTCATATTGCACCTCTGCATAAATGTATTATACATATATTTTTCCATAATTATGGGAATTTCATTCTGCAATAAGTCATGTTTTACCGGCTTTTCGGACAGTCTGACCAAATACACAAACACTCAAATTTTAGTACAATTTATCATTAAAGCATAATTGCATCTGCATTATGCTTTTTAATTTACATTCATACTTAATAACATAAATACTTGAACAAAACTACATAAACTTATAGAATTAAAATAACAATAAATGTTAAATCAAATTTTGTGTTGTTAAAAGTGAGGTTGTTTTATGACGCAGGCTGATTTAGAAATTATCATACAAGAGGGAGAAAGCTATAAAATTGAGTTTAAAGAAAGTGTAGACAAAAGTCTTATAGAGGAAGTGTGTGCATTTGCAAATGCTTCTGGCGGAAGAGTATTTATTGGAATTAGTGATGATGGAAAAGTAACTGGCACAGATATGAGTAATTCAGCACGCTCAAGAATACAGGATACCCTAAGACAAATTCAACCAGACCTAAATACTAGCCTAGATGTGTTTAGTAATATAATTGTTATTACAGTACCTGAGGGTAAAGATAAGCCATATAGCTGCTCAAAAGGTTTTTTTCTTAGAGTAGGACCTAATTCACAAAAGCTTGGTAGAAATGAGATAATTTCGTTTGTTCAATCTGAAGGGCGTATACGATTTGATGAACTTATTAGACCAGAAGCAAAGGTGCATGCGGTTCTAAACACAAAGGCTTTCTATAAGTATTTAGACCTTTCAGGAATTACTAAAGTATTGCCATCAGAGCAGATACTAATGAATTTAGGCTGCAGTGTAAACAAAGACACACAAGCCGCTTTTACAAATGCAGGAGTTTTGTTTTTTTCAGAAGATCCTATGAGTTACATTCCACAGGCTCAAGTGATTTGTGCTTTATATAAAGGCACTGAAAAAATTACAGTATTAGATCGTAAAGATTTAACTGGGGATATAGTTTCAATTATAGATGAAGCAATTTTATTCCTGAAGAAGCATCTTAACCTTAGCTATGTGATCGAGGAAGTTCGTAGAAAGGAAATACTTGAAATTCCTGAAATAGCAATTAGAGAAGCGATTGTAAATGCTGTTTGTCACCGAGACTATTTTGAAAAGGGTGCCAATGTTATGGTCGAGGTTTTTGATGATAGGGTTGAAATCAGCAATCCTGGTGCATTACCTCATGGAATGTCAGTTGAAGACTTTGGTAAGAGAAGCATGACAAGAAATCCTACTATTGCTTCTTTATTACACCGTATTCATTATATTGAAAAAATGGGAACTGGTATTAATAGAATGAAAGCTACTTGCAAGGAAGCTGGGATTCCAGAACCAGAGTTTATTATCACAGGTTTTTTCACTATTTTATTCCGCAGAAAATCTGTAAAAAGCATCGGTATAAACATCGGTAATAGAATCGGTATA
Source organism: Clostridiales bacterium GWB2_37_7 (assembly GCA_001797185.1). Taxonomy (GTDB): domain Bacteria; phylum Bacillota; class Clostridia; order Lutisporales; family Lutisporaceae; genus GWB2-37-7. The sequence goes on along the minus strand of MGOS01000129.1, from coordinate 18,880 downwards.
AATGAGACTCAAAAGAAGATTGTTGAGTTGATGAAACAAGATAATAAAATTACAATTGCAAGATTAGCGGAAAATGTAGGAATTGCAAAAAGAAATGTTGAATCAAACATCTCAGACCTAAAAAAGAAAGGAATCATAGCACGTATTGGTTCAAGAAAAAATGGACAGTGGGAAGTAATTAAAGATGAAATATAATGAGCTTTTTGAGAAATACCAGAAGCTCTTATTAGAGTATGAAAGACTAAAAATTGAAAACGATGACTTCAGATGGCAGCTTGGACTAACGCTTAAAGAAACTGATATAATCACTGACACTCAAATAACAGAAGAGTCAGGCTGCATTAATGCAACTGCGATAACTGAGCTACGACAAATAAACAACAGTAGTTTACCAGAGGATAAAATCAATTTATTTATGTCATTGTTTAGAGGTAGGGAAGACGTATACGCAAAAAGATGGCAAAATAAAGAAGGAAAATCAGGATATTCTCCTGTTTGCTTAAATGAGTGGATGAGAGGTGTATGTAATAAACCACAAATTAAATGCTCTGAATGTGATAATAGAGATTATTCTACATTAGATTATGTTGCAATCGATAGACATCTAAGAGGAAAAGATGTATTTGGTATATATCCTATGTTGCCTGATGAAACCTGTTATTTTCTTGCAATAGATTTTGATAATGACGGATGGGAAAAAGACATATCGGTCTTAAGGAATATATGTGAAGATAAGAGTATTCCATTTGCGGTTGAACGATCTCGATCGGGGAATGGGGCTCATGTGTGGTTCTTCTTCGATGAAAATATAAGTGCTTCAACTGCAAGAAAGTTTGGATCAGCGCTTCTTTCTCATGCAATGAGTAAAAGACATGAAATAAAGTTTACCTCATATGATCGATTATTTCCCAATCAAGATACACTTCCAAAAGGAGGAATTGGGAATCTTATTGCATTACCCTTACAGTTGAATGCACGTAAAAATAATAACAGCGTTTTTATCGATGAGAAATTTCAGCCCTATGATGATCAGTGGAGCTTTCTGAGCAGTATTAAAAAACTCAAAGAACATGAAGTAGAATCATATATCATGCAATTATGCAGAGGAAATGAACTAGGTGATTTAAGACAAAGTGAAGATGAAGAATGCAAACCATGG
>MGOS01000129.1:17115-17683 GCA_001797185.1 Clostridiales bacterium GWB2_37_7 | reverse complement strand
TAATGCTTTAAATATTATAAAACGTCTTGCAGCTTTTAAGAATCCAGACTTTTACAAAGTCCAGGCCATGAGATTGCCAACCTTCAACAAGCCAAGAATCATTTCATTGACTGATGAGACATCTGAATATTTATGTCTTCCAAGAGGATGTGAGATTGATCTTGTAGATTTGCTTGATACTCATAAAATCACATTTGAATGTATTGATAAATGCTTTGAGGGAAAACAAATTCATGTTGAGTTCAATGGACAACTCCGTGATGAGCAGGAAGCAGCAGTGGAATCTATGTTACTGTATGAAAGCGGAGTTTTATCTGCAACAACAGCATTTGGAAAAACTGTAATCGGTGCAAAAATTATATCGGAAAAGAAAACCAATACACTTATACTTGTTCATACTCAGCAGTTACTTGAACAATGGAAGGAAAGATTAAATCAGTTTCTTTTAATCAATGAAGTACTTGCTGTAGAAGAGAATAAAAAAAGAGGTAGAAAAAAGAAAAGAAGTCTTATTGGTCAACTAGGCGGAGGGAAAAACAATTTAAGTGGAATAATTGATGTTGCCATT
>MGOS01000129.1:346-17102 GCA_001797185.1 Clostridiales bacterium GWB2_37_7 | reverse complement strand
TGTCACCATGTACCTGCTTTTAGCTTTGAACAGATATTGAAAAATATACCAAGTAAATATGTTTATGGATTAACAGCAACACCAGTAAGACAGGACGGGCATCACCCAATAATATTCATGCATTGTGGTCCAATCAGATATAAAGTGGATGCGAAAAAACAAGCAGAAAAGAGACCTTTTGAACATTATGTAATACCACGCTTTACTCCTTTTAGAAAACCAGTTAGTCAAGATGAGAAGGAGTGGTCAATAGGAGAGATATATACTGAGATAAGCAATAGTCAAATAAGGAATCAACTTATTGTTGATGATGTTATAAAAAGTGTAGATGAGGGACGAAATCCAATAATACTTACTGAAAGAACTAACCATGTCGATTTGATTGCCAATGCCCTAAAAGATGTACTCCCAAATGTTATTTCATTAACCGGAGGGATGTCAACAAAGGAGAGAAGAGAAGCAATTGAGAGATTATCTAAAGTACCAGTAGAAGAAAATATAGTTATAGTTGCAACCGGTAGATTTGTTGGTGAGGGTTTTGATGAACCAAGACTTGATACTTTGTTTCTAGCTATGCCTATCGCTTGGAAAGGCACAGTTCAACAGTATGCAGGGAGATTACATAGGTTATTCGAAAACAAGACTGAAGTACAGATATATGATTATGTGGATGTACACATTGGGGTACTCGAACGAATGTATCACAAAAGATTGAGGGGATATGCTTCTATAGGATATTCAGCAAAGTGTGATAGCAAACCATTTGAAGCGGTTAATGCGATTTTTGATAATAGTAACTTCTTAACAGTCTTTAGTAATGATATCTCATCTGCAAAATCAGAGATAGTCATTGTTAGTCCATACATAGCAAAAAAGCGCTTAACACAGATGTTAAGTATTCTTGCTGTTGCAATTAACAATGGTGGAAAACTTACAATAATTACGAAACCAGAAACTGACTATAAGGAGAAAGATAGATTTAAGTTTGACGATATGGTTAGAACTATAGTCAATACAGGAACCAGAATCATCTTCAAATCAAATATTCACCAGAAATTCGCAATTATTGATCAAAGGATTGTCTGGTATGGTAGTATAAATCTTTTGAGCTTTGGAAATTCTGAGGAAAGTATAATGCGATTGGATAGCTTGAATATTGCAAATGAACTGCTAGGTACTATTGTAGATATGTTAAGTCAGATGTGATATAAATATAAACAAGTAGGTTCACTTTTTAGGATATTAAAACAATTTAGCGTTAATCAATACCGCTAAATTGTATTAAAGTTTGAGTGATTAGACAAAAATGAATATAATTTACATAGAAAAGTGTGACTTGAAGCATAACTTTGCCGCTTTGGCAACATTATGCTTCTTTCTTTAGTGCGCATTGTGGATAACAAAGAAACTTTGGAATAAGTGCGAAAGTGCGGTGTCTGGCACCATATTTTGTAAGTTTTACATAGAAAGCCTGTGATGTATGCCATCACAGGCTTTTTGTATCGCAATAACTGGGAAACTGCGGTTTCGCGAACACCATAACTCTTTTGAGCCTTGTTTATCTAGCTCATAATATCTAAATGAAGACAAATTAAATCCTCCTTCATATATACTATTTGATAATTTATATGTAAAAAAATCAGGTTTAGAATTACTTGTGCAGCTAATAATGTCAGGGTATGTCTTTATTTCTGTAAAATGAGTACTTACAGAAATGAGAGAAGCGAAAATGTTCAAATAAGTATAGCTATATATGTTATAATTGGGTTATGCTGTAAAAAGATTGTCGAATATACATGCCTAATGTAAATGTGATGAGGAAATAGCAATTAATAGATATTTAATTATTGAATTTAGTTTATAGGGGGAATAGTTTATGCAAGAGGCTATTAAGCGGTTTTGTGATACGAAGGATACTGGCTTATTTCTTATAGATATGCCAACAGGCTTCGGTAAAACTTATAATGTACTTGAGTTTATCGTTAATAATTATGAAAAGATTGACGGTAAGATTTTCTTTTTGACTACCTTAAAGAAGAATCTTCCTTTTGATGATCTACGCGAGCGTTTTAATAAAGCGGGAATGGGGGGTAAGTTCAAGGAACTATGTATCAAAATTGATGCTAATGCAAACTGTGTTATTGAGAAGCTTGCTGGAATAAATAAGGATATCCCTCAAAGATTTAAAGATAATAAAGAATATCGAGATTTGTATAGTGCGGTAAAGCTTGTAAATACGTGGAATAATAGGAAAAATGATGAAAAATTATCAGTAGTATATACAGCTACAGAAAAGGCTATTAAAGAGCAATATGAACGTGCCTTTCGTGTCATTATTGAAAAGGATCTAAAAAAATTCCGCAAACCGGCAGAAAGGTTATTTCAAATAAAGACAAATCCAGAATATCAATGGATTGGAGAGTTATACCCAGCTGTATTTACGAAAGATAAGAAGATATTATTTATGTCTATGGATAAATTCCTACTCGGAAATTCAACAATTATTGAGCCCACCTATAATTTCTACAATAATTCTATTATTGATAAGGCAGTTGTATTCATAGATGAGTTTGACGCAACTAAGGATACCATTCTAAAGAGAATTATTGATAGGGGGCTAGAGAATCGGGTAGATTACCTAAACTTATTTAAACAGGTTAATTCAGCACTTAGCACCAGAGAATTTCCGTATAAATTATTGATCGATTCAAAGAAGCAAATCCAATATAAAAGGGAAAATTCTCGTAAGAAAATAAAGTCAAACGAAGAGATAATAAAAGGCTTTCAATCAGTGATAGGTGAGACTTACAAGAAGTTTAAAATGCATTACAGCTATAAAACCTTTAGTGATACTGAAGATAAGAAACGGAATTTTATCTTTAATGATTTACAATTTCATTCAATATTTACTGGAGATAATTCTTATATAACCATTGAGAATGACGATGCAGCAAGGCAAAACTGGATACGGTTTACCAAGGTAAAACCGCAAACAGATGGTGGTAATATCATTGATCTCTTATCAAGTGTAAAGGGGTGTGTATCTTATTTTCAAAATGGTAGTGGCAAGGTAGCACTTAACTATAAAAGTGTAGTTGATGAGGACAAGCAACCCGGTGATGATGATTTTACTTTAGAGCAGTCAATTAATACAGTTCTTTCGGAATTTCATCTATCAAAAGAGTATATTAGATATTTGATGCCACTTATGGTATCAGGTCAAAGTAGTAGAAAAAAGAAGAATGAAGATGATAAGTTATCTGTAGAAATATTTGATATGTCAGTCTACAATCGTGGCTTTAGGTACTATGATTTTATCGATGAGCCAGACCATAATCTGCAATCTCACATTATGCTATACGACTTTCTAGATTCGCCTGAAAAGTTACTTGTAAAGATGTGTGAAAAAGCAAAAGTTATAGGGATATCGGCTACAGCAACTTTGGATACTGTTCTTGGCAACTATGATATTATGTATCTAAAAAAAGTACTTGGTGATGGGTATTATGAAATGTCCGATGAAGATAGAAATCGATTGAGACATGAATTTACGGATTTTATTAAGGGTTATGAAAACGTTAATATTCAAGTATCGTTAGTGAATTATAGTCAGAATCTTGATGTTGATTTATTTGATATATTCGGACAAAAGGTGTTTGTGGATAAGTATAAAGAGAAGTTAGAAAGACAATTTCAAGGGCAAGAATATGCTTTGGAGAGTTTCATAAATGTATTAAAGGTGTTTAAAGCATTTGTTATCAATGATGACTTACATTCTTTTCTATGTTTGACAAATAAGTTGGCTAAGGAAGGGAAAAACAATTTTGATTTCAAATTATTAAAGGATCTAGGGAACGCCATTATTCAAGTATGTAATAAGGAATACAAAGCAGAAAAAATAATGGTGCAGATTGATAGTGAAGATTTTGACGGAAAGAAAGAAGACCTTCTAAAGAGACTTAGTGATGGTGACAAAGTATTCGTTTTATCAGCTTACCAGACTCTTGGTGCTGGACAGAATATTCAATATCGAAAACCGACAAATAAGGAATACATCATAGTAAATGAAATTGCAAGAGGTAAAGAAGAAAAAGATTTTGATGGAATATACCTTGAAAGGCCAACAAATTTGCTTGTGAATATAAGAAAAGGTATTACTGAAGAGGACTTAGTTAAGTTTATTTACCAGATTGAGTTCTTAATGGAACGTGGGGAGTTATCTAGGGTTGAAGGGAATTTGTTGATCAAGGATGCATTTCGTCATTTAGGGGGAATAGAGGGTAGTTTCTCTAGTACCAAGGGAACAATTTATGGGAAGCGGTCTGCAGAAAATTATGCTTTACGTACCATGATACAAGCAGTTGGGCGTATTTGTCGAACTGGTATTAAGAATAAGTATATCCACATTTATTTAGATGAAAGTATATTAAAAAAATGGGATATAAGACTTGAAGATAATCGGCTGCTAAATCCAGAATTTACAGCGATTATGGACAAGAGAAGAGAATATAGTGCAATTAAAGAAGAAACTGATGAAGAGATTAAGATAATCGAAAATAATGCTAATAATATATCGATCAAGACTATGAGAATTATAAAAGATTTGATGCGAAAGTGGAGTGATAATAATATAGAATATTGGAAAGGACTTCGAAATTTAAGCCTTAGATATCCTACTATGTCGGCGGAACATGTAGCAAAATTAACTTGGGTTCAGAATCTGTATATAAAAGCACCACAGAAAGTTAGCAGTTATACTTATTCACAAGAAGATGATTACGAAAAGAATATTATTATTAAATTTGATCAGAGTCAGAAGCAGTTTGTATCAGCAGAAGATGCGAGACTTCGCTCATTCATGCGCATACCTGGAGTCCGAGAATATTTTAAGGAGAGGGGGTACGCTACTGAATTTACTGCTAATGAATTTATTCTCACACCACCTCTTTATAATAATATTTATAAAGGTGCTTTAGGAGAAGCAGTAGGTAGATATTTGCTACAGCAATATTGGAACATTGAATTGGTAGAAATTGATGATGAAGATATATTTGAATTCTTTGATTATAAGCTAGGTGAAGATATTTATGTCGATTTCAAGCATTGGAAGGAAACTTATACTGTAGAGTCAGATGAGCAAAAGATTAAAATAAGTCAAAAGTTAGATGCATGTAGAGGTAAACGCGCTATTATTATAAATATTCTTGCAGATTCATCTAATAATTATAATATTACCACTAGTGGAGCTGGTAGGATTGTAGAGATTCCACTATTATGTGATATTAATACTGGTTTGTTAGATCCACACATTTTTGAACAAATCAGAGACGGGAGGTATTTTTCCTAATGAAAGTGATGCATACGAATGAAATCTGCGTAAATTTTAACTTTTCGAAGATTCAAAGGGATTTTGATATATACAAAATTACAACATCTGAAAAATACATCCCTGGTGGCGCTTTTGTGCTGGACAAGCCACTCATGACTTTGAAAGCGAGGTCTATAGTCTTCGAATATGGGAGAAGCTTCTATTTACTGTTTTTAAAAGACACTATAATACCAAATGATTTAAGAAGAATTCTAATCAATGAAGAAAAGGGAGATTCATTATCTCTTGAAGTTATATTAGCTGAGCAGATGCCAAAACATCTGTTGTTACAACTCTTTCTAAATGGAATTAATAATCCATTAAATGATATTTTATCTTTTAACAATTTAACTGGGAAATTAATTTGCTATCGTAATGATTGGATTAACAAAGATAAGGAAAATTTTATTTGGGGATTAGACTGCTTAGAGTTAAAGGTAAGTAGTGATATGTGTTTAAATATGATGGCACATCGAATGTCATCTATAACCTTAAGAAAGAAGATGAAGTTTGAAAAGAGACAGTTTCACGACTACCCCCAGTACCTTTTTGCTGATTACAACTATGCTATAAAGAGAGCAGATAAAGAAACTTTAAATCAGAAGGAAAACTTTATAATGAAGCCAGCGGATGATGAACGTGCAAGTATTACATACATGAACTTTGAAAATTTGCAGAAGTTTGAATGTACAAAGATTGGTTTGCTATATAAGGTGTTAAATATTATAAAAGAAGATTATAAAGATTATCTAAAAGTTGAACTAAAACAATATGAGATAAACAAATGCTTGGAATATAGGTATAGAAATTTAAATCAGTTTAAGGATGTAGTCAAGGAGTCGGTATCGTCGTGTGGTATCAACTTAATTGATTGTATAGGTAATGAAACATCAAAGTTATATTTAATTAAAGTTAAAGAACAACTTAGAAAAATAGTATCTGGAGTAGAAGTATCAACTGGCAAACGTATTTCAAAACAAAAACTAAATATTAAGCTAATTCATAATAAGAAGTATTATGAGGAAATGAGCTATGATCCACACAATGATGTAGTTGAGGGGGCAGCAGTTCAACACATAACCTTAGAAGATTTTATGTTGAATACTGATATAGCAACAGCTAATGTATTAAAGGAATTAATAATTAAGAAAGATATTGCACATAAGCGAATCTCAATCATTAATTGGAATGATTTTAGATATGAAAATGATTGGATATTTGGAATAAAGAATAATGACCACTATTATTTTATGACAATTCATCCAGATGGCACGTTTGAAATAAAAAGTATGGTTCGTGATTTATTCAATATGACTGATTATGATAAGCTTATGGATTACTTTGGTCATAATGATGGGACCAAAGGAGTGTATCATAATGTTCTAGGTTTAATCAGAGATTGGATAGGAAATATAAACTTAATTAGAGATACTAATCAGATTACGCTTCCTGAAGTGATTGCAATTGGTGACACACTTACATTAGCAGATAGAAATGTTAAGTTTTTAGGTAGCTATGTTAAAGAAGCATTAGAACACATTGTTAATACACGGGTTATTTCTAATAAATACATAATAATATTTGAGGAGGTTAAAAAACAGTTTATAGATGAAGTAGAATATAGTAAGACCGAAATATTAAAAAAGTTATCAAGCCAGACAGCAAAGAAGTTGCTAACTAAGTATGTTTTAGAGGATACTGGAGAGTTATTGTATTTATTCCTCAGAAGTCAGGAAAAGAGAAGTGAGTTATTTCCAGGTGTACTAGATATTAACTATATTGATTTAGGACCGAAAGAGGCTATTTACAATGTTGGGACAGTAGGGGCTGGGATGCAGCCATATATTGAGCGTGCAAGCGTCGTTCGTCAGATAGAAGCGGTTGAGGGAGATAAGCTATTTTTTAAGGAACTTTTACCATTGATGGGGGTAGAATTTGTAAGGTATGGCATGTTAACTGTGATTCCATTTCCATTTAAGTATTTGAGAGAGTATGCTTCTTTGGCAGAGCAACTTATAAAAGCTGAATAATAAACGTTTATTATATATAAGTTAGATTTGAATAAACCAATTTATATAGTTTTACTGATAAAGTTATCTAATAGACAAATATCAAGGAGGTATTAAATGATTGTCAAAGTGATATATTTTGATGAAGGATCAGCAACAGATTTTATCCATATGATTAACGGTGGTAATCTAGAAGAGACTACTGAAAATATTAAGGATAAGACGATCGAAATTGCTGGTAAGGCGACGGCAGAAGCTAAGGCTCGTTTTAAGTGGTTACCTTTTATTGGTGCTTCAGTTGGAACTGAAGGTGCGGTTGAAGCATCTAGTGTTAAAAATACTATTATAAGAAAAGCAATATCTAACACTATACTAACTGACTATATAAATAAAGCGAACAATGAGAATGATGGTAAAAAAATAATAACTACGTTCAATAATTGCATGATTACACCATATCCAGATTCGTTCGCATATTATAAGATGTTAACTCCCTATCTAATTATGACAGAAGGAAACTTAGATTTAGAAGAAGGTTTTTCTCTAAATGTAGCTAGAATGGATGAAGCATTAGAGAGTGGTAGGGGCTACTATGAATTAATAGTTACTATCGATGCAGAGCGAAGTGTATTACGATTTAATATTAAAGCATTTAGGAATAATTATGGAATAGCTGATTTGGTAAAAATGAAGTTGACTTATCATGCGATTGAGGTCGGTGTTATTCCCGAAGAAAGTTTAACCATGCAGCAGGAGTTCTCAGGAAAGCAAAAATCTATTACAGGCTTTGATATAGTAAATAACTCTGTACAAGATACTTCATTTCTCAAAGTGTATGATGTAATTCTAGCGGGTGTAGATAAATGAATAAAGTAAATGTATACTATGGACCTAAGAATGAGTTTGAAACAATTCTACCAAAGAGAATCAGGAAAACCACACTAGTTGAATTAGCTGTAAAAAGCGATGCACGAAAGTGGGAACATTTACTTAGGATTGAAGGACAACAGGTAGATAATCCAGCCAAAGAAGAACCAGAGAAGGTACTATGCTTAGTAGCTTATTCAGATGAGTATGCAGGTTTGAGCGAAAATGCTATACAAAGTTTTGTAAGTTTTATTTCACAATTTGATATTAAGCATATTTATTTGCAAAATCCGCCACTGTATATAGTTGAGCAGCTAAAGAAAGTAAAAAAGAATATTAAGTTTTATAAACATAGATATAATACTATGGACCTTGAGCATATTAGAGTTTTAAATAATGGATTCTCATCCAAAATTATAGGACAAGATGATGTTAGAAATCACCTGATAACTGCTTTATACCCACTATGCAGACCTACATTTAAGAAGCCATTGGTACTAATGTTTTATGGTCCAACAGGTGTTGGTAAAACTGAAACTGCTAAATTCTTAAGTGATATATTTAATGAAAAGTTGTTTAGAAAGCAATTTTCAATGTTTCATAGTGAAGATTTTGCATCATACATATTTGGAGGAAGGCACTCGCAAAATAGCTTTTCTAAAGAATTACTAGAAAGAGAATCAAATATTATTCTACTTGATGAGTTTGATAAACCTAATCCAGTTTTTCATAGTGCATTTTATCAACTATTTGATGATGGCATCTTTGAAGATAAAAACTATAGTGTAGAAGTTGAAAAGGCTATCATCATTTGTACATCTAATTATGCTTCTGAGGAAGAAGTAAGAAGAAAGCTGGGAGATCCAATATTTTCACGTTTCGATGCTGTTATTAAATTCAACCAATTAAAAGTACAAGCAGTTCGTACTATTATAAACAACGAGTATCTGAAACAATTAAATGAGCTTTGTATTGAAGAGAAAAAACTAGTTGAGAGTAGCGGGATTTTAGATAGGCTATTGAAAGTATCAGATAAGTTAAGTAATGCAAGACAGGTTAAGAAAGTTATTAGAGAAGCAATCTCATCAGTTATTGTTTGGGAATTGCTAAAATAACTAGTGTATTGGGAAAGAATAATAATCACCAATATAGTTGATAGTCTACCTTTTATATAATGCTTTTAGGAATGGGGGTATAGTTAATGTCGTTAAACCTAGAGGATAAGGTTGTTATTGCAGTTTCATCAAGAGCGTTATTCGATCTTGATGATAGTCATGCAATATATCAACAAAAAGGATTAAAAGAGTTTATTGAATATCAGGTTACACATGAAAATGAAGCTTTAAAGCCAGGCGTTGCGTTTCCATTAATTAAAAGGCTAGTGAATATTAGGATGCCAGGTAGCAAAGAAAGCTGTTTTGAAGTAATATTAGTATCTCAAAATAATCCTAATACAGGCTTAAGAGTGTTTAATTCTATCGAAGCATATGAATTAGATATTACTAGAGCAGCTTTCACGGGTGGTCGTGTACCATACAGATATCTAAAGGCATTTAAATCATCTTTATTTTTATCAGCTGAATCTGAACATGTACGTGTTGCACTTCAGAATGGTCATGCAGCTGCAACAATACTTAAAGGTGTTGATTATAAGGATGACGATACTAATGAACTTAGGATTGCATTTGACGGTGATGCAGTTCTTTTCAATGATGAGTCAGAAAGAATTTATCAAGAAAAAGGCATTGAAGAATTTATAAGAAATGAAATTGCAAACTGTGACAATCCATTAGGACCGGGACCATTTAAGAATTTTCTTGAATCAATTCATAAAATTCAACAAGCATTCATGAATGAGGAACATAAACCGATTAGAACCGCATTAGTTACTGCTAGGAATGCCCCATCGCATAAAAGAGCAATTAAAACATTGAGGAGTTGGGGAATTGATGTTGATGAAGCATTCTTTCTTGGAGGACTTGATAAGACACCAGTGCTAGATATATTTAAACCTCATATATTCTTTGATGACTCAAGATCCTATTGTGAGCCAGCATCTAGCATTGTACCCACTGGACATGTTGATTCTGGCGTGAAAAATATTCCTTAGCAAGGATAATTACAATTATGGGCTAGAAATATATGGAATAAGCGTAAGTACAAACCTGTATAATATTGGTATACGCTAATTGAACACTAATATCTTATTATGTATAATTATATTAGCACGCTAGATACTGAAGGTTGGATAATGTTCATAGCGTGTTTAGATAGGTTATATATTTAATATTAGGTTAAGAGAAACACTAGGACAGAAGTTTATAATTAGTTATATTATTTTTAAGGGGTGCGGGGTATGCAGAATATTGATGAGAAATTAGAACATTGGAAAAAACGTCTATTGGACTTAGGTAAGCGAAATAGATTAATTAATTTTAAAGAGACAAAGCGGTCTAACCTATTGATTGAATCGCCAAGTTATGATGTTCTATATGAGAGGTTAGTATATAAAGAAGATAAATTAGCGTTCCCATATCCTCAAAAGGTAACTTATGATGAAGAAGGCAATGAGGTTAATTCAGCTGTACATAGTGGAGATATAGAAACAAACAGATCGATTAATGAGCAGCAGAAAACTCTAAAAGCATTACGACAAAAGGCTAAGACATCTATAGAGGAGCAGGGTGTAAATATTCTATATTTGACATTTGGGTTAATTAAATGGAAAGAAAGTGATGACTCAGAATTGGTGATTACTTCACCGCTAGTTTTAGTACCAGTTACATTAACTATAGAATCTATGACAGATCCATATATTTTACAAATTCACGAAGATGAAATTGTAATAAACCCGAATCTGGCATTCAAATTTGAAAATGACTTTGGGATCATTTTACCGGAGTTTGATGGGCATGAAGATAATATTAAGGAATATATAAATAAAGTATCTGGTATTGCAGGAAAAAATGACTGGAATGTAACCGCTGAGGTCAGTTTAAGTCTCTTATCATTCTTAAAGATTAACATGTATAAAGATTTAGAAGAAAATAAGGAAAAGGTTATTTCCAATCCTATAATAAAAGCAGTCACTGGAGATAACAGTGGAATTGAAAGGCTTCCTGATGATTTTAATAATTTTGCACATGACAAGAAAATTAGACCCATCGACACATTTCAAGTAGTTGACGCTGACTCGAGTCAACAGGATGCCATTGTTTTATCGAAGAAGGGTGTTAGTTTTGTGTTGCAGGGGCCCCCGGGCACAGGGAAAAGTCAAACCATTACTAATATAGTTGCAGAAGCTATCGCAGATGGAAAAAAAGTACTTTTTGTATCAGAAAAGATGGCGGCACTAGAGGTAGTTAAGAAAAGGTTAAGTCAATCTGGACTTGAGGACTTTTGTCTAACAATGCATAGCCATAAGGCTAATAAAAAGGATATTCTTAATCAGTTAGGAAATTCATTATCGCTTCGTAAAATAAAAATAAAAGAAGAGGCTATTTATAAGCTTTCAGTGCTTGAAGAGAAGCGTAACAGATTGAATGAATACCAAGAACAGGTCCATACTCTTTGTGCTCCTTTAAATAAAACAATTTATGAAGCAAATGGAGAATTGGCTAAACTATATGAAACTGATGATATAGTTTTTGAGATTAACGATGTTGATAAGGTTGACCTAATACAATTAAATAAGTATAAGTATTTGCTATCAGAGTTTTCAAGGACCATTGGGAAGCTAAGTGAGGATTATAGCGAAAACCCGTGGTATGAATGCAGTGTTCCTTCTATAACTCATGAATTACGACATGATATTGAAGTGAACTTAAATAAACTTATACCTGAATTCAAGGTCTTGCTAGCGACAGTTGGAGACTCTATAAGCACAATGAACATGGATATATTACCTACTATAGAAAACATTAATGAGATATGTGAAGTTCTAGATCTTTCTGCGAAGTCAAAATTGGTGCCAGAGAAATGGTTAGTAAATGATAACGCAGATAATTATTTTAGTACAGCACAGAAATATAAACAATTAAGTGAAGAATATAGTACAAGTAAACAACAACTGCTTGATAAATATCAGGACGGTATTTTTGACTTGTCTGGAAAAGATATAATAATTTTGCTTGAAAAGAGTATGGCTCATATAAAAGAATATCTAAATGATTATACCTATAAGACATTGAAAGATGTTGTAATATCAGCAGATGTTATTCTTGTAAAAGCTAATGAATCAGATAGGTTACTTAATGAAGTATTAATCCAGAGCAAAGTGGTATCTGAACTTATTGGTGTTGATATGCACGACACAATCAGTAATTTAACAAGTCTAAATAAACTCGTTGCATTAGTATTAAAAAATCCTAGACCTGCACGTAGTTGGTATGATAATAGCAAGTTTGCTGATATTTTTACCTTGATGACAGATGCTCAACAGGTTCAACGCCAACTTCTTGATAATTTAAAATTGGTTGCATCAACTTATCAAAATGATATCCTGGATGTAGAGTATGATAAGTTGCTAAAGAAATTTAAGAATGAATATCCTGAAGTATTTGAAATAATATCACATGCCTATGGAATGAAGGCAGATAACGAAATCAGTGACTATATCATTTCATCCTTTTTAAATAATCAAATTAAAAAGTTGAATGAAGATTCAAACACTATTGATGAAGCTAAAAAGTCTGCAAAGATAGTAACAGAAATCTTTGGATTAACAGAGCTCGTTACTCTAAAGGAAATCATGAAACTAGGCAAACTAGTCCAAGCTATTGCACAATCTCCAAAGCCCACGTCGGCTTGGTTTGATACCAACAAAACTAATTTAATAGAAAAGCTCATAAATGATATCAAGTCTACGCTTCACGAAATGGAGGAAGATACAGAGCTTGTATTATCAAAATATAATAAAGATATATTAAATATTGACTATAAACAAATGTTATTTAGATTCAATACAGAATATAATTCTATTTTTAAGTATATAAAGGGTAGCTACAAGAAGGATAAAAAGGTATTAAGAGGACTTTGCAAAGATATAAACTACAAACCAACTGATGCAGATATAACTGCAGTATTAAACAAACTACTTTCAATCGGTGATAAAAAACAATGGCTATGCGATCACAAGGCCATTGCCCATGAGTTGCTTGGAGATATCTATATGGAAGAGTATACAGATTGGGATAAGTTAAATAAAAATAGACAGAGCTTTGCTGTTGTTCAAGATTATTTCAGCGGAAGTTCTATACCAAGCAAAATAAAATCAATATTAATTGAAGCAGATAATGGAGAAGTATTACCTCATGTAGTCAACTTAGTCAAAATAGAAAGTGAAAATATCTGTCAAAAAATCCATGACATAATAGGAAGAGATATAGATTCCATTGAGATTAAAACGTTATTAGATAAAATTAAAGCCATTGTTGGTGTATCAAAGCAAATAAAGGCTGACTATGATTTGTTAAAACAACTGATGAATAATAAGAGTAGATTAGATGAAATAACTCAAAAAGAAATCATAGATACTCTGTCACGAGTTAGAATTATTCATGAGAAACGCCAGTGGATCAATAGCCATCAAGAGAAGTTAGAATCATATTTCGGTAAACATTATTCAGGAGAGAATACTGACTGGAATAGCGTTAGAGAATCATTTGATGTTCTACAAGAAATTAGGGAAGTCTTTACTAATAAAACTATGCCTAAGAAGTTAAGGGATATCCTTGAAGCAGGAGAAAATATTGTTAATGACCTTATTCCAGCACGAGATAGCTTTAATGAGCTCATAGATAGCCATCTAATTGAGACTTTGAATGGATTATTAAAAACCAAAAATAATGAGAATATAAATATTGATAAGTTACTAGAAACAATTCAGGCTGTAAAGTATGATGTATCTACATCTCAAACAGCATATGAGAGTTTTTCGCATTATGCAAAAGAGAATAGGCAATTTGACAATATAATATCTGATATTGTATTACTAGATAAGGTGCAAACTATTGAAAACACATTTGATGTAAGCAAAGATGAACTACAGTATAATTATGAACATCATTATAAGGGAATTGAAACTGACTGGGCGAATATTCTAAATGAATTGGAATGGGCAACAAAGCTTAGAGAAAAAGCAAAGTGCTATTCATTATCAAAAGAGTATATTCTAGGGGTATGCCAGAATCCTGAGATTATAAAGTGGGCAAGAGAACAAAAGGATTCAATTATAAGTAAACTGGCATGTCTGCAAGGAAATTTTAAGTGGTATTCTTCATTATTTAATGACGGTTCGGAATTACACAAAACAAGCTTGTACAGAATTATGGATAGGATAAAAAAATGCCGTAGCAACTTGTCCCTTCTGGAAGAGTGGATAGACTTTAGAAGTATAAGAGAAAAATGCAGAGATGCGGGTCTGAGAGAATATATAGAAAAAGTTGAAGAGATCTCGATGAATCCAGATCTCATTGTAAATACTTTCTTAAAAAGGTTTTATAGACTGTGGTTGGATGCTATGATCCCTCAATTCAATGCTGTATATTCATTTAGAAGTAGATCTCATGAATCATTAATCAAAGAGTTCAAGGAATTAGACAAAATACAGCTTGATATTGCTCGACTACGAATAAAAGAAAGGCTGATAGATCAACTTCCTGATACAAGTGTTGCTACAGCGGCTAAAGATGAGGTCGGAATACTCAAAAGAGAATTAATAAAACAGCGAAAGATAATGCCTTTAAGGAAACTTTTCAAGTTAATACCTAATCTTTTAACAGCATTGAAACCATGTTTAATGATGTCTCCGCTCTCTGTTAGTTTATTTCTTAAAGCAGATGGGTATGATTTTGACTTAGTAATATTCGACGAAGCATCACAAGTATGCACTGAAGATGCAATTGGTGCAATTATGAGAGGAAAACAAGTAGTTATTGCTGGAGATAGTAAACAGTTACCTCCTACAAGCTTTTTTGCAACTACTCTTTCGGATAATGACTTTGATACGGATATGGATGAGGATGATTATGACGATACTGGCGCATATGACTCTATACTAGAAGAGGCACTGAATGGATTGCCAGAAAGAACTCTGAAATGGCATTACAGAAGTCGTCATGAACATTTAATAGCATTTTCAAATGCAAAAATATATAATCATGACCTAATAACGTTCCCATCAAACATTGAGAAGGTTGCAGACAATGGAGTAGAGTACAAATATGTATCTGATGGAGTATATGAGCGTGGTGGAAAAAAACATAATATAAACGAGGCTAAGCGTGTAGCGCAACTTGTCTTTGAACATTTTAGAAAATATCCAAATAGATCCATAGGAGTCGTTACTTTTAGTGAGGCTCAACAACAAGCCGTAGATAGTGCTATTAGACAGTTAAG
Organism: Clostridiales bacterium GWB2_37_7; assembly: GCA_001797185.1. Classification (GTDB taxonomy): domain Bacteria; phylum Bacillota; class Clostridia; order Lutisporales; family Lutisporaceae; genus GWB2-37-7. The sequence continues at coordinate 1,460 of MGOS01000129.1, read as the reverse complement.
ATTACAAAAACCACAATATGAGAAGTTTTTTGATGAAGAAAATGAGGAAGCATTCTTTGTAAAGAATCTAGAGAATGTTCAAGGGGATGAACGAGATACAATAATATTTAGTATTGGTTATGCGAAAGATCCAAATGGAGTTATGTATATGAATTTTGGACCTTTGAGCCGTAATGGTGGTTATAGAAGATTGAATGTAGCTATTACTAGAGCTAAATATAATGTGAAACTAGTTGGGTCAATACATCCTACAGATATTAATTTGGAAAACACAAATGCAGAAGGGGTAAGGATGTTACGATCTTATATAGAGTTTGCGATAAATGGTCCATCAGTACTACAGAATGAACTTCATTACAAAAGTAGTATAAATGTAGAATCGCCATTTGAAGAAGCAGTATACGATTTTATAGTTAGAAATGGTTATAATGTAGCCACTCAAGTTGGCTGCTCGGGGTATAGAATTGACTTAGCTATAAAACATCCAACCCTTAGTGGTAGATTTGTACTTGGAGTTGAATGCGACGGTGCAACATACCATAGTGCAAGAACGGCAAGAGAAAGGGATAGACTACGCCAAACTGTGCTTGAAGATATCGGTTGGAAGATACACAGAATATGGTCTACAGATTGGGTAAAGGATCAAATAACTGAGGGTAATAAATTACTTGAAGCTATAAAGGTTGCAATTGCAAATTACCGTGAAAATGATAGCTATCAAGATAGCAGTGATGAAATAGAACAAAAAGTAAATCTTGAAAGACTAGTTTCTGAAGCTTCTGTTACAAAGATGTCAAGAAATCCATATGCTTTTAAGTATTATCAGCAAGCTGATATTTGGTCTGTCACAAGGTACCCTGACGATACAAAATATGCTCAAGAAATTATTAAGCATGTTGTAAGCACAGAGTATCCAATCCATTTTGAAAATCTGTGTAAAAGAGTAGCTCCGATATTTGGTAATCAGAAGGCTACAGTTAAGGTTAAAAACTACGTTGAAAGTGTTATGCCAGCTTTGGAGAGAAAGAAAGAGATTAGAAGAAATGGCGATTTTATATGGCCCTATATTTTTACTGATGTGCCTGTAAGAATCTCTGAAGAAGGTGAGGCAACA
>MGOS01000129.1:0-302 GCA_001797185.1 Clostridiales bacterium GWB2_37_7 | reverse complement strand
TGTTATAACAGCAAGGGAACTGGGGTTTAACAGAGCTGGTATCAATATTACTTTATCAATGCAATATGCATATGATTATCTATTAGATCATAATTTAGTGAAAGAAGTTGATGGTAAAGTGATTGCTGTAAACTAACAGACGAAGCACCTAGTGAGTGCCATAAAGGAATGTTATTGCAAGTTAGTATGTGCAATAACATTCCTCATTTTTATAGAATATAAGTAAGCGCAAAATCTTAATACGCATTGCAAAATTATAGCCCTGAGCACTACGGCCCAGGGCTTACTTTTTGTTTTACGAA
>MGOS01000128.1:24674-28556 GCA_001797185.1 Clostridiales bacterium GWB2_37_7 | reverse complement strand
CTTTGATTTTATACTATTTGAAACTCCTCCAATTACTTCAGTTGATGTTGTTAAATGGGCTATGGGGTATTTTAAATGTCCATCTTATCTTATGTTAAAAGATATTTTCCCGCAGAATGCTGTTGATATTGGATTAATGAAAGAGAACGACATTATTTATAAGTTTTTTAAGTACAAAGAAGATCTATTATATAAAACTTCAACTGTTATTGGGTGTATGTCTGAGGCGAACAGACAATATGTATTGAATCATAACAAAGGTTTAGAGGAGCAGAAGGTAAGAATATTTCCTAACACAAAAAGAATTAACTCAATTCTATCAAAATCAGATACTTATGAAATGAGAAAAAAATATAACATTCCATTAGAGGCTGTAGTGGCGGTATATGGTGGAAATATGGGTAAACCTCAGGGGTTGGATTTTTTTATGGAAATAATTAAATCTAATAGAGATAATAAAAATATTTTTTTTGTCTTGGTAGGTAGAGGCACAGAAAGAAATATGATTAATAATTTTCTGTTAAAAGAAGAAATATTAAATGCCAAATTGTTGGATTCATTGCCTAGAGATGACTATGAAAAGTTAGTAATCGAGTCAGATATAGGACTAATTTTTCTAAATAAAAAGTTTACAATACCAAATTTTCCATCTAGAGTATTATCATATTTTGAATATGGACTACCGGTTCTTGCCGCAACAGATAAAAATACAGACTTCGGAGAAATGTTAGTAGATGCTCAAGCTGGTTATTGGAGTGAAGCGGGAAATGTTGAAGAGTTTAATGAAAATCTTTCTATATTGATAAATGATAAAGACAAAAGAAAAATCATGGGACTAAATGGTCAAAGATATCTGAATGAAAACTATTCAGTTGCTGTGTCAGTAGATACTTTAAAAAGTTTTTATAATGAATATAGTAAGGTTTACTAAATAATATGAAAGAAGTGTAGCTATGTTTAATGATAAAACACTATTAATAACTGGTGGAACAGGGTCTTTCGGAAATGCTGTAATGAAAAGATTTTTAAATACAGAGGTAAAAGAAATCCGTATCTTCTCCCGTGATGAGAAGAAGCAAGAAGATATGCGTAAGCTATATAAAAATGATAAGCTAAAGTTTTATATAGGAGATGTTAGAGACTTAGCCAGTGTAAAAAATGCAATGTATGGAGTGGATTATATCTTTCATGCAGCAGCACTAAAGCAAGTACCATCCTGTGAGTTTTTTCCTCTTGAAGCTGTAAAAACAAATGTGCTTGGTACTGAAAATGTTCTTACAGCAGCGATTGAATGTGATGTTAAAAAGGTTATTTGCCTATCTACAGACAAAGCAGCGTATCCTATTAATGCTATGGGTATATCAAAAGCTATGATGGAAAAGGTATTTGTAGCTAAGGCAAAAACTATACCCGCAGATAGGACTCTTATATGCGGTACTAGATATGGAAATGTTATGGCATCTAGAGGATCAGTGATACCACTTTTTATTGAACAAATAAAAAGTGGACAGCCTTTAACAGTAACTGACCCAAATATGACTAGATTTCTTATGAGTCTTGATGAAGCAGTAGAGCTTGTGGTATTTGCATTCCAAAATGCACAAGCTGGTGATATAATGGTGCAAAAATCACCGGCATCTACAGTAGGAGATTTGGCTCAAGCTATAAAAGAACTGTTTAGTGCAGAAAATGAAATTAAAGTAATTGGTACTCGTCATGGAGAGAAATTATATGAGACTCTTCTTACCAAAGAAGAGCATGTTGTGGCAGAAGACATGGGTGGCTTCTTTAGAGTGCCATCAGATAAAAGAGACCTTAACTACGATAAATATTTTGTAGAAGGAGATAAAAAGCTGTCCTCTGAAGAAGAGTACAACTCTCATAATACAGAAAGACTTAATATAGAACAGATAAAGGAAAAATTACTAGCACTAGGCTATGTTCAAAACGAGTTGAAAGGCTGGAATAAATAATGAAAATACTCGTTACTGGGGCAAAAGGCTTTGTAGGTAAGAACCTGATAGCAGAATTGAAAAATAGAGGTTATACAGATATAATTGAATTTGGTAGAGAAACCGATAAATCTTCATTGGATCAATATTCTAAAGAATGTGAGTTTGTATTTCACCTTGCTGGAGTAAACAGACCAAATGATGAAAAGGAATTTATGGAAGGAAATTATGGACTTACTTCTGAGTTGCTTGAGCTACTTAAAAAGCATAATAATAAAGCGCCTATATTAATTACATCTTCTATACAAGCTGAAAGAGATAATCCATATGGAAGAAGTAAAAAAGCAGGAGAAGATTTATTATTTAAATATGGCAAAGAAGAAGAGGTTAAGGTATTAGTATATCGCCTTCCTAACTTGTTCGGGAAATGGAGTAGACCTAACTATAACACTGTTGTCGCGACATATTGTTATAATATTTCCAGAGGCATTGATATACAAGTAAACAATCCGGATGCTGAACTGACACTAAGTTATATTGATGATGTCTTAGAAGAGTTTATAAGAGCTTTAGAGGGTAATCCGACTAAAAAGGATGAGTGCTGTTATGTGTCTATAACTCATAATGTAAAGCTTGGAGAATTAGCAGAAATTATTAAAGGCTTCAAAGAAAGCAGGACAAATTTGAGTATTCCAAATATGGAAGATGAATTAATCAAAAAGCTTTATAGCACATATTTAAGCTTTTTACCTAAAGATGAATTCTCCTATGATTTAAAAATGAACTGTGATAATAGAGGGTCCTTTACGGAGTTTATTAGAACTCCTGAAAGAGGACAAGTTTCAGTAAATGTATCAAGGCCAGGAATTACAAAAGGTAATCATTGGCATAATACAAAAAATGAAAAATTCTTAGTTGTAAGCGGAGAAGGTCTTGTTAGATTTAGGATGATTGATTCTGATGAAATAATAGAATATAGAGTTAGTGGGGACAAGATGCAAGTAGTAGATATTCCTACTGGCTATACGCATTCAATAGTAAATATTGGTGAAACAGATCTCATTACAGTAATGTGGGCTAATGAATGCTTTAATCCGGATAAGCCAGATACATATTTCTTGGAGGTTTAACAGATGAACAAATTAAAAGTAATGACAGTAGTTGGTACAAGACCGGAAATAATAAGGCTGTCAGCTGTTATAAAAAAGTTAGAAGAATCAGAAGCAATAGAACATATACTTGTACATACTGGACAAAATTACGATTATGAATTAAATGAAGTGTTTTTCAAAGATTTTAACTTAAAAAAACCAGATTATTTCCTTAATGCTGCTACAGGAACAGCTGTAGAGACCATAGGAAATATACTCATTAAAATAGACCCAATAATGGAAGAAGTAAAACCAGATGCTTTCCTAATACTTGGGGATACAAATAGCTGTTTATGCGCTATAGCAGCTAAGCGAAGACATATACCAATATTCCACATGGAAGCTGGGAATAGATGCTTTGATCAAAGAGTGCCAGAAGAAACAAATAGAAAAATAGTCGATCACATATCAGATATAAATTTAACTTATAGTGATATAGCAAGAGAATATTTATTAAGAGAGGGATTACCAGCAGATAGAATCATTAAAACTGGGAGTCCAATGTTTGAGGTTCTTAATTCAAGAAAAGAAGATATTGAAAAATCAGATGTACTAGAAAGATTAGACATTGAGGCGGGAAAGTACTTTGTGGTATCAGCACACAGAGATGAAAATATCAATTCTGAGATTAATTTCTTTGATTTAGTTGACAGTCTTAATTCAATTGCAGAAAAATTCAATGTACCTGTAATTGTAAGCACACACCCTAGAACTAGAAACATGATTAAAGCTAAAGGAATTCAGTTCAATTCACTGATAAAAGCGATGAATCCATTAGG
>MGOS01000128.1:2887-24621 GCA_001797185.1 Clostridiales bacterium GWB2_37_7 | reverse complement strand
CCCACGAAAGGCCAGAAGCAATGGAAGAAGCATCCGTCATGATGGTAGGACTAAGAAAAGATAGGATACTACAGGGGCTAGAAATATTAGAGACACAAAAAAAAGAGGCATTGAGATATGTAGCAGACTATAGTATGCCGAATGTATCAGATAAGGTACTTAGGATATTATTGTCTTATACAGATTACGTAAATAGAGTTGTTTGGGATACTATATGATATTAGATGGATTGAGTTTTAGATTTAAGATATTGACAATAAGTAAACTGATGTCTATGAATAAGACATTGAGCAATATTGAGTGTTAATTAAGAGATAAAATTATGGGTTATGAATATTGATTCTTAATGGAAGGGAATTGACATGTTTATCAAGATAAAATCATTGAGAAGCACTTGGAAAAAGGCGATTATAATATTTTTGATTATTCAAATAAGTCCTTTATTAGTACTTTGGATATCGCCGATAAGACCGATTGTTGACAATTCTGCCGAGTACTTTCTAGGTTACTTACTATATCTAAGTTCGGTAGTTGTTGGCTTTGTCATAACATTTGGATTGTTGTATGATAGACTGAAAAATAGAGTAAATGAGAACATAGTTAATAAGTCATTTAATAGGGCAAAATTAAAATTTAATTCGAATATCATATTTGGATTTTCAACTTTAGGTCTTTTGTTGATGATATATGATCGTGTTTTTGTTAGAGGAATCGATTACAGTTTAGGACTTAGAAATGCAAGATACCAATGGTTATACTCAGAGATATCGAGTTCAATTTGGAGCAAAATTGGAAATTTGTTAATCCCATTTGGTTATATAGGGTTATGGTTTCTTTTAGTTCATAAAAACAATTTAAGCAATAAGCAAAAAATTCAATTGTCTATTGCAGCATTCTCAACAATTATTGGACATGCGGCTATAAATGGTGGAAGAAGTCAAGTACTTTTAGGTGGAGTGTTGTGGTTATCAATAAAGATAGTTCTCATATTTAAACATAATTTCAATTTAGAAAGATCAAAAAAGATAATTAGAAAATATTTACCAATCTCAATAGGCATAGGGTTTGTTACTATTTTGACAATTGAAGGAATAAGTGAAAGTATGGGGATTAAAGAGTATGTAACAGATTTTGCCCCAACACTATTGGGAACTGTTGAATCAGAGTTAATGGACATGTGGGATTACTTTGGGAATGTTGGATATGTTTTTATTTTTTTTGTTATGTATTTATTTCATGGTCAGTTTTCTTTTAGATATTTGTTAAGTATTAGTGAAAAAAGTGGATCTGCTTTTTGGGGAACGCTGCTTAATCCAATTATTGAAATATTCAAATACTTAAATTTGCCTATAAATTCAATACCAAAAGATTATTTCACAACCCAATATGCTATGTTTCTATCACTTCCTGGGTCATTTTATTATGATGGTGGTTTTGTTGGAATAATTTTATATTCTCTATTGTTGGGTATGCTATATGCCTTTGTGGTTGTAAAAATAAAATTTGCGAATTGCGTCACAGGATATACACTTGCTTTTATATTTTTTGTTTTATTTTATATTATATTAGCTCCAATAATGACAGCTACTGGATTTGCATATTTCTATTTTATTATTTACTCATTTGTTGCTCTAGAAGTTATCAATAGAATTAGATTTAGAAAGAAGACTAATTGGCTAATATAAATATTTCTTGGTGCTTCTTATTGAGGATATTGTATCGGGAGATGATGATAGTAGCAAAAACTTAAAGTGAAACCAAGTAATATTTTTTTAACATAACATCCTTACGAGCACAAGTTTTAAACACTATAATACGAGGAGAATAATAATGAACATTGCAATCTTATATGAAAGAAAGACAAGAGAAATTTATAATGATTTATTGCTTAAAATTGAACTAGAATCTAGAGGTCATAATTGCATTATTTCACAGATGTATGAAGGAGATAAATTTATAGGTGGCACAGAAAAACCCGATGTAATATTAGCGCCTCATCTATATTCAACCAGAGAAATACCTAGAATTTGGAGTAGATTTGGTGAATGTGATAAAATTATTAATTTGCAATATGAGCAAATTTTGTCATATGAACAAATAAAAGAATCGATTTTTGATCCAAAAGGAGAAGCAAAAAAAGCTTACCATATATGTTGGGGGAAAAATACTCATGATAGACTTCTAAATGCAGGAATTAACAAAAATAAATTACCAATTCTTGGAGCAATTCAGTTGGATTTGTTGAGAGATGAATACAGGTTAGAATCTTATAAGCAAAAAGAAAAATATGCATTAAGATTTAGACTAGATAAAAACAAAAAATGGCTATTATTTCTATCTAGTTTCACATATGCAGATGCTGCAGATGCATGGGTAAAGATGAATGAAAACAATGTAAATGCAAGCAGAGAAAACACTAGGAGTTTACATTCAATGTCAAGAAAAGAAATTTTAGGGTGGTTTTCCTCATTGTTAGATGTGAATGATGAAATAGAAATTATTTACAGGCCTCATCCGGATGAAAATTTTTTAGCATCTGTTAACGAAATAGAAAATCAGTATGAAAATTTTCACATTATAAGAGAAGATCCAGTAAAAAATTGGATTAACTGCTGTGATTATATTTATTCATGGTATTCAACTTCTGTAGTTGAAGCGTATTATATGAAGAAAAACTTTTCTATACTAAGACCTATTAGAATTAAAAGCGAATCTGAGATTAACTTTTTGAAAGAGATGGATTTTATTGAAACTAAAGAAGAATTTTTAGAAAATGCAATAAAGTATAATAGTACTGGCACATCAAAAACTAATATTCATTTAATAGAATCTTACTATTATGTTGATCTTAATCAAACAGCTATAGTAAAATATGCAAACTTTATTGAAAGTATTTATAGTAATAATGAAAGTTGTGAATTTAAAATCAGTTCTAAAGAACTAATCAAAGCAAAGTACAAGACTTTTGGGGTTAAAATAATGTACAACTTATTTAAAGTGTTTAGAGAAAGAATTAAATTATCAGAGTATAGAAAGCGGACTAATAACAATTATTTTATTAGATGGTTTATTGAAATGGATAATCAAATTTGTGGAAATAATGAATTATCTCTTTTGGAGATGGAATTAAAAGAGCGATTTAAATAAAAAGGAATAATGTGTCCTAAAATATGGATACAGTCTTTGCTGATACATTACAACAGTAAATAAAGTGAGGAGAGACAATAAAGCTAAGAGTATATGAAAAATAATCCAATTTTAACTTTGATTAGGCAGATAAACATTTAGGATTTAATTATTTATATAACAGATTTTTAGTTATTCCTAATATTCCTTAAATTACAATTTATGGAATGGGTGTAGTTAAGTTAAGATATTTTTAGTTAATATATAATTGAGAAGATATCTAGGATAAATAAATTAATGTAAAGGTGATTTTTATGAGAAAAATTGAAATTGGAACTAGAAAAATTGGAACTGGATTTACGCCGCTTGTTATCGCAGAAATAGGAATAAATCATGAAGGTAGTTTGGAAACAGCCTATGAAATGGTGGATGCGGCGTATAAAGCTGGTGCTGAGATAATAAAACATCAAACTCACGTAGTTGAAGACGAAATGAGTAAAGAAGCAAAAAAAGTAATTCCGGGAAATACTGATGTATCGATTTATGATGTCATGGCAAGATGTGCTTTATCTGAAGAAGATGAAATTAAGCTAAAAGAATATATTGAGTCAAAAGGAATAATTTTTTTAAGTACACCATTTTCAAGAGCGGCAGCTGATAGATTGGAAAGAATGAATGTATTAGCTTATAAGATTGGGTCAGGGGAGATGAACAATTATCCATTGTTAGAACATATAGCTTCTTTTGGCAAACCGATGATTGTATCAACAGGCATGAATAATATAGAAAGTGTAAGAAAAGCGGTTAATATATTAGAAAAATATGGAGTCCAGTATGCGTTACTTCATACAACAAATCTGTATCCCACACCTCCAGAACTAGTTAGGTTAGGAGCAATGCAAGAATTACAAAGAGAGTTTCCAAACGCAGTTGTCGGTTTATCAGACCACACTGTAAATAATAATGCATGCTTAGCAGCAACTGCCCTTGGTGCATCAATCCTGGAGAGACATTTTACAGATAGATCAGATCGAATAGGACCAGATATAGTATGTTCAATGACACCGGAACAGTTGACAGACTTAATAAATAATTCAGCTGAGATTGCAAAAATGCGTGGGGGTAAAAAAGAGGCTGTAAAGGAAGAACAAGTCACGATTGATTTTGCTTTTGCAACTGTAGTGACTATTGAATCTATATCAAAGGGAGACATTTTTACAAAAGAGAATATTTGGGTTAAACGACCTGGTGTTGGAGAAATAAAAGCTGAGAATTTTTATGATTTAATAGGGAGAAAAGCTACAAGAAATCTTGGAGAAGATGAACATCTATCATGGACTGATGTTGAATAAAGGCGGTATCAATGAATGAAGAAGAAGGTACTTTTTTTAACAGGGACAAGAGCAGATTATGGCAAAATGAAGCCTTTAATGGCTGCCATTGAAGAGAATGACAGATTCGAGTGTCACATTTTTATTACTGGAATGCATACACTTAAAGAATTTGGAGATACAAAATCTGAAATACTCAAAGATGGATTTTTAAATACTCAAGTTTATATGAATCAGATTATTGAAGAACCTATGGATCTAGTATTAGCGAATACAATAAATGGCTTCAGTAGGTATATTAGAGAATTAGAACCAGATTTGATTATTATTCACGGTGATAGAGTTGAAGCATTGGCAGGTGCTATATCTGGTGCTATTAACAACATATTAGTAGCCCATATTGAAGGAGGAGAACTATCTGGGACAATTGATGAATCTATAAGACATTCAATTTCTAAATTGGCTCATATACATTTTGTCTCAAATAATGATGCAAAGAACAGGCTCCTTCAACTTGGCGAAGATGAAAGGTCAATATTTGTAATTGGATCTCCTGACATAGATATAATACTTCAAAAACCAAGTATAAGTATAGAGAAGATCAAGGAAAGATATGACATTCAATTCGAAGAATATGCAGTGTTAATGTATCATCCAGTAACAACAGAAGTTGATTTTTTGAAAACTAAAGTAGGACAACTTGTAAGTGCTGTTATTGAGAGTGGCAAGAATTATATCGTTATTAATCCTAACAATGATCATGGACACAATATTATTTTAGATGAGTATAGAAGGTTTAATGGACTTAAAAATATTAAACGATATCCCTCAATTCGTTTCGAGTTTTTTATCGAACTGCTAAGAAATGCAAGCTTTATAATTGGTAATTCTAGTGCGGGTATCCATGAGGCACCTGTAATTGGTCTACCTAGTGTTAATGTTGGGTCTAGACAAAGTAACAGATTTATCTATGAATCAATCATAAATAGTTCTGATTCGAAAGAACAGCTTCTTAATGCCATTGAGGAAGCAATTAATAAAAAAGTTACTAATAGAACAACTTACTTTGGTGACGGGAATAGCAGGAAAAATTTTCTTGATATTATAGATGATGACAAAATATGGAACACACCAAGACAAAAAGTGTTTAAAGACATTGTATAATTATTCTATTCGAAAAGAAGTAGAGATAGGAGGATCAAGAATTGAAAAAGAAACTAAGAGTACTACATATTGCGAGTTTTATTGGGAACGTTGGAGATAATGCAAATCATAAAGGTTCTGAATTTTTAAGAAACCAGTTCTTAGATTATAAGTTTGAGATAACAAGAAAAGAAATTAGAGAATTTTATTGGAAGGAATGGATTTTTAATTCAGAAAAATTCGTTAATGAAGCCAATTCGTATGATCTAGTAATGATTGGTGGGGGCAACTACTTTGAGTTATGGGTTGAGAATTCTAGGACTGGTACATCAATTGATTTGGATCTTGAATATTTGCAAAAAATAAATACGCCTATTCTCTTCTATTCTCTAGGATGCGATCTAGGTCAAGGAGTACCACAAGCCAATGTTGATAAATTTAGAATATTTATGGATTATTTGACTAATAGGGAAAAATATTTTGTAAGTGTTAGAAATGATGGAGCTTTAGGTAATATTGAAAAGATTTATGCAGATAGATATAAAAATAAAGTAGCAGAAATACCAGATGGTGGATTTTTTACAAACGTCTCAAATCTCAATCATTATGAGATAGAAGGAAAGATGATGAATGTTCTTATAAATGTGGCAGGGGATATGCCGGAAGTAAGATTTCCAGGGACTGATGGGAAGATAACTTATGTTAGTTTTATAGAAGAATTTGCTAATGTTTTAGAAGAATTGAGTGGTGAGTATAACCATAATTTGAACTTTATCTTTGTACCCCATATATTTAGGGATATAAAAACATCGTATGATATAATAAATAATATAAACGATAAGGTTAGGAGAAAGAATGTAAAAGTTGCTCCATATCTGATTGGCGATAGTGGACATGACTATATTTTTTCTTTATACAATCAGTCAGATTTGATTCTAGGCATGAGATTTCATTCAAATGTTTGTAGTTACGCATTAAAAAAGAATGTAATTGGATTGGTTAATTATGTTCAAATATCTAATTTATATAATGACATCAATTCTAATGAATACATCGAAGTAAACAAGGAGGGATTCACAGAAAAATTAAAGGATAAAATAAGAAAGCATTTAAGTGAAAAGGAAAGATTCGAGGATTTATCGAACAAAGTAAAAGAAAAATTATTTGAAGAAGCAAAAATTGAGTACATGAAACTTAATAACTGGTTAAAAACAAATTTGGAGGTTAAAGAATATGAAAACAAAAATTAAATTTTGTAAAAAATGCGTAATGCCAAATACTAGACCTGGTATTCTGTTTGATGAAAATGGTGTTTGTGAGGCATGCAACAATTACGAAAAAAAAGAGCATACTGATTGGGAAAGGAGATATAAAGAATTAGAAGAGCTTTGCGATAAGTATAGAGGTTGTAATGGGGAAGGTTATGACTGTGCTATTGCGGTTTCTGGGGGGAAAGACTCAACTTTTCAAGTATATGTAATGAAAGAGTTGATGGGAATGAATCCTTTACTTATATCAGTTGATAATTGGAGCTGGACTGAAACAGGAAAAGCAAATAAAGCTAATATTTCCGAAGCTTTTGGTTGTGATATTTTGACTTTCTCATTAAATAAAAAGATTGGAAAGAAAATGTTGTTAAAAGGATTAGAAAAAATAGGTTCGCCGACTTGGTATGTAGATGCAGCAATATATGCGGCTCCGGTAAATCTGTGCATGAAAATGGGAATTGAATTACTTGTTTATGGTGAAAATGTTAATTATGAGTATGGTGGATCACAAAAGGAAGAGACCTATTCTGCAAAAGGAATATTTGGAAATGATGTTGTTAAGCCAATTGATTGGAATGAATGGCTTGAAGATGGGATAACTATGAAAGACCTCCATAGTATAAAACAGCCGTCCATTGATGAAATGAGTAAAGCAAAATTAGAGCCGATTTACTTGTCGTACTTTATTAAATGGGATTCTCATCATAACTATGAAGTAGCTAAAAGACATGGTTTTAGGCATATGGAACATGAATGGGTTAGAGAAAACACAATTGAGAATTACAATCAGATAGATAGCCCAGGATATCTTACTAATCAATGGTTTAAATACCCTAAATTTGGACATTCAAGTACTACTGAAATGACGTCAAGGTACATTAGAGCTGGGAAAATGACTAGAGAAGAAGCAATTAAATTGGTTAATGAACGAGACCATATTTTAGATCAGAGAGTACTTGATGATTATTGTAATTTTGTTGGAATAACTGTAAAAGAATTTTGGGAAATTGCAGACAAGTGGTATAACAAGGATTTATTTGAACAAGATAAATTTGGTGTATGGACAAAAAAAATTAATATAGAATAATTAATATGAGAGGGGATATTGCTTCAAATTTTGTTGCATTTCCTCTCCGTTGATTTATTGTTATTAAATGGAGTGAATTGTATGTATAAAAACAAAAAAATTGTAGCAATAATACCAGCAAGAAAAGGAAGTAAAGGAATTCCTGATAAAAATATTACTTTATTAAATGGAATCCCCCTTGTTGAACACACGATAAAACAAGCAAAGAATGTTGAGATAGTTGATAAAATAATTGTCTCTACTGATTCAGATGAAGTGAGTGCAATTGCAAAAATCTATGATATAGAAGTAAAGGGACTAAGACCAAATGAGCTAGCAAATGATACAGCTATTTTATATGACGTATTAAGATACGAAATTAAAAACTATGATCTTATTAGTAATGGATTTGAAGTACTAGTTCTATTGCAGCCAACTTCACCTTTGCGACGGAGTTATATGATTGAGAACGCAATAATTAATTTTATTGATGAGAATCAAGAGTCCGCTGTAAGTGTTTCAGAAGTTGAAGAACATCCCATTTTTATGAGAACTATAGATAAAAAGAATAAACTCTTAAAAATTTTAGATATTGATTCAACTGTAAGAAGGCAAGAGTTACCTAAATATTATCGAGTAAACGGAATGATATATATTAATAAGATTAATGACATTGAAGATAAATACATTAGTTTAAATGATAATATGAATCCCATTATAATACCTAAAGAGTATGCTGTAGATATAGATTCATATGATGATTTAAAAATCGCACAAGAAGCTTTTAACAAATTATTTAATGTATAAGATTATATAAAATATCATAAGAACATTAAGAGATATATGCAAAATTCCATTTCTCTTTCGAAAGAGGTGATTTATATATGAAGAAAACGGCATTAATTATTATGATAATTACACTCTTCTCAAAGTTTTTTGGATTCGGAAGAGATATTGTTCTTTCATACTTTTTTGGGGCATCAAGCATTAGTGATGCATATTTGATATCATTAACTGTACCCAGTGTGTTGTTTGGATTAATTGGAAATGGAATTGTTACAGCATATATACCAACGCAAAGTAGAATCATCGAAGATTCTGGAGAAGCTGCAGGATCAGAATTTACCAGTAATTTTACTAATTTAATTTTAATCATTATATCGATTATTTTACTATTCGGGCTGGTATTCACGGAACAAATTGTTAAATTATTTGCTTTAGGCTTCTCAGGAGAAGTGTTGGAACTGACTATAAAATTCACCCAAATTAGCTTTTGGGGGATGTATTTTACGGCTCTTATTTCGATTTTCAGTGGATACCTTCAAATAAAAAATAATTATATTATTCCTACATTAATTGGGTTTCCTTTTAATATAATTATTGTTATTTCAATAATTATTTCATCGAATGGAAATTATAATATTTTAGCTTTTGGTACATTACTTGCTACTGCCTCTCAATTCTTTTTGATAGCACTGTTTGTCAAAAAAGAAAAATTCAATTATTCATTATATCTGAATTTAAGAGATGATAGAGTTATTAAGACATTATTTATAGCTCTACCAGTTATAATTGGAACATCAGTAAATCAGGTTAATACACTAGTTGATAGAACCATAGCATCTTCATTAGCCTTAGGTGGAATTTCTGCCTTAAACTATGCAAATAGATTAAATCTTTTTATACAAGGTTTGTTTGTCACTTCCGTTATTACAGCTATGTATCCTATGATATCTTCATATGCAAGTAAGCAAAACTACGAAGGAATAAAGATAGCATTAAGGGAATCAATCATTATTATTACAATTTTTGTTCTACCTATGTCCATAGGAGCAATGTTATTCAGCAACCAAGTTGTTAGCCTACTTTTTGGTCGAGGTGCATTCGACGATTCGGCAATAAAAATGACATCATCCGCATTGTTTTTTTACTCTTTTGGAATGCTGGGGTTTGCCTATAGGGAAGTATTAGCAAGAGGATATTATTCAATGCAAGATACAAAAACACCTATGATTAATGCATCAATGGGATTGATACTTAATATCATACTCAATATTGTGTTATCACGCATATTAGGAATCGGGGGATTAGCGTTAGCCACTTCAATTGCGGCAATGTGTACATCCTTACTTTTATTCTTTAGTCTCAGAAAAAAAATAGGCCCATTCGGCATAAAACAGATCAGCATTTCATTTATAAAAATACTATTTGCCTCATTGATAATGGGCGGATTAGCCAAGCTCTCCTACAATTACTTGGCTACTTCTTTATCGCAGAACCTTTCACTTTTACTGGCGATTGGTACTGGAGCAGTATCATATTTTGTGATAATCTTCTTTATGAGAATTGAAGATGTTGACGTTATTGTAAATGCGATAAAAATGAAATTCGGGAAGGCTGTTGGTTAGGGTATGTCCCTTAATTCATATTAAATTTCTGCACTTGCAATTCTTAACTATATTATGTAGTAATATGGGTATTTGTATATATTTCTTGTGAGAAATGGGAGTTTAAGCAATAAGAATAATTAAATTTATGTTATTATATATCCGTAGAAATATATAATTATTAATAGGAGATGATGATATTGACTCGTAGGAAGAATAATTCATTGACAGTAGATAGTATTAACAGTAAAATCATATATTTTATAATAATTGCTATCGCGATTACTAATTTCATTGTTAGGCTTAAAGTATTTAAAAATATTCGGAACTTTGATATGAGCATGATACCAAACATTTCTAATTTATTTACATATTATAAGTTAACCTGGCTTATAATTGTATCAATAATACTTGTACTAGTATTAATTTATAGAATGTATATGTATAAGCAAAAATTGGAATTAAATTTTATATTACTTGGTACTGGACTGATAATTCTAGCAGCAATGGTATCATTCATTTTAGATCCTATACAAGAAGTTACTATCTGGGGATTATATTCAAGGAGTAATGGATTGTTAGCTTATATATTCTTATTTTTATTAATATATCTAATATCAAATTTAAAGGTTCAATCAAAGCATATATTCTTCTTGGTTCATACAATAAATATAGCATCCATAATATTGGTTATAATTGGAATATTCCAGTTTTTTGGTTTAGATATGATGGATAGTCTATGGTTTAAACAATTTTATACTCCTAGTGAATATAAATATATGATTGAAAATATAAATATTACTTCAATAAAATTATTTGGTATGGAATACTACATTGCTCCTTCTATTTTAGGTCAATTTAATTACTTTGGTGCATATTGCAGTATAATCTATCCATTTGTTACGGCATTTGCACTTAATGAAGATAATATTATCAAGAAGATATTATTAATAATAGGGTCTATTATGTTATTTACAGGTACTATTCTAGCGCAGAGTATGGGATCAACAATTACGATGTTTTTAGCACTTTTACTTATACCAATTTTTCTGGTTAATAAGCGTAACTATAAAATATTTATGGTAATGTGCTTTGGCTATACTATAATATCAGCAGTTATTAATAGATTATCTAGCAAGTGGGCATTTTATGAAATATATAAGTACACTACCCAAGTTTTAAGTTCAAAGTTATTGGCAATAGTAATATTAATGTTAATAATATATATTCTTCTTTTTATCTTTAGAAGTAAAATATCTAAATACAGATACAGTTTAGTTTCGATTTTTATTATACTTGCATTGTTGATAGGCGCTATAAGCTATATTTATATTATTAATAATGTGGCTGAACAAAATATGGGGATACTATCAAATAGAGGGTATATCTGGCACTATTCCAATGAATTAATTAAAGACAATTTTATATTTGGTTATGGACCAGATAATTTGTTTTATAACTTCCCTCAGATTAACCCACATAGTGATCAATTTATGCCAAATAATTTTGTTGATAAACCTCACAACATGTACTTACAAGTGCTACTTGACACAGGCATATTTGGCTTAATAGGCTTCATGATATTACTGATAGGCTTACTCCTGAAAGCAAATAAAGCAATTGACCTGGAAACTGACCTATATAAGAATACTTTTTTAAAGGCTTTAATGCTAGTAATTACGGCATATATGATTCAAGGCATAGTAAATGACAACCACTTGACTGTCCAGCCGACAGTATATCTTATAATGGGTATAGGAGCTTCGTTGATAAAACAAACCTTAGATAAAGCAAAGTTAGATAAACTAATGTTAGATAAAGCAAAGTTAACGAACGCAAAATTGACAAGTGCAAAGAAAGATAAAAATAAATAAAACAATGCCCCATACTCGGGTTGACCGTGTATGGGGCATTGTTTTATATTACTGTAAATTCAAATTCCAATTAAATTGTTCTACTGCCAGGATATAGTCGTACTTGGCATCCTGCAGGCTGTTCTTTTGACGGTTGTAGGTGATGCCTGCGTTGATTTCAGTTACTGTATCAATGAGTCCCAGCTTGGCTTTTGCTAGTGCTGCATCATAGTTAAGCTTGGCAATTTCTAAATTTACCTCTGCCAACTTTACCTTATCATCCAGAACCTGTAGATCATAGGATTCTATCATCAAATCAGCTTCCAAGGAGAGCTTTTGATAGCTTAGTTCTGTTTCTAGCTCACTAAGCTCTACCTGTAGGTCTCTGTACTCAGAGGAGAATTTAGCATCTGTATATTCTTTTACCAGCTTTATTTCGATTTTCTTCAGGTCAATCTGTCTGTTAAGCTTTTGGATGGAAAAGTCGTTTTCTATTGCCTTGGCAATATCAGCTTGTAGAGTTTCTTTATTTACTGTTGCGTAAGGTAGAACAATAGCTTGTATTTCTACCGGTTGACTAAGCTCAAGGCCCAATGTTTTTTTGAAGTTGAGCATTGAAGTCTGATATTGTGTATTCATTGAGTTTAGTTGATTTTGTAGGGATAAGCTCTGTGCGTACATTGATTTGTACTCTGATTCCTTGGCTTGGCCCAACTGCATACGTAGTTGGATTTCCTTCATTTCTTTATCCATTACAGCGATATCCTGCTTGACATAGTCTATGTTTTCTTGCTGTGATTGAAGGCTGATATATTGCTGCTTTACGCTTGTTTTGAGAGCTTGCAGCTTTTCAGCCTTTTGGTCATACAGTGTATCCAACTCCAGGATCGCTTGCTTATAGCTGAGCTGCTCTGTTTTTCTATATTGTAGGTTGGTGCTGTCATTTGGGCTGTACATTCCCTTTGTATCGTTTATAGTTTCTACCAGATCTTCATTCTGTGCCAGCTTCATCTCAATTTTTTTGTCCAGCAATTTAATTTCCAGGTTATTAGCTTCTAATAGCTGGTACGCTTGGTCTAGATTCATTCTTATTGCATTTGGCAATATATTATCTTCTCCAGAGACAAAGGAAAGGCTTAAAATCAATGTTAGAGCAATGAATATTCCTATATATCTTTTCATATCACACCTCTTTCTAATTGTTATTCTCGGCTGTACCGGTAATCAAGTCCAGGTTTAGCTTTGTTAGCCATGTATCTCTGCTTGCTGTCAGATAGTCAAGCTGGCTCTTGTAATAGCTTATATTTGCTTCGCTTACTGCCAATTCTGTGACCAAGCCTAGATTATATTTGCTCTTTGTTTCTTGAAGGTTTTTCTCTTGCAGGTTAAGAGCTATTTTGTTTTTTTCTAAATTGGTCAGCTGATTTTGGAAGCTCGTTACTGCGTTCATCACTTGCAGCTGAAGATTGATATCTGTTGTTTCAAATTGATTTTTTGCTTCGTTGTATGCAATAGCTGCACTCATATTTTTGGTATTTGATTCGTAAACATAGAATCCGGTGGTCATTTCATATTCTTTCTTTTTTATCTCAAACTGCTGCTGTGCAGCTTTAAAGCTTTCATTATTTGCATAGGCCAGATCAATGTATTCCTGCAAGGTTTTTGCAGTGATCGTCTCAGGAAGCTCTTCATTTATGTAATCGGTATATTCATAATCTAAAGGCATTCCCAGGCTTCTATTGAATTCGATCATGTTCTTTTTCAATTCTGTCTGCAAGGTATTAAGCTCTATTTTTGCTTTTTGCAATTCAAGCCTCAGGGTGTTCAGACTGTTGGCGGATATTTTTCCTTGCGCATATTTTGCTGCTGCGACCTTGTAATTGCTTTCCAGATTGGTTATCAATGCACTTTTTACCCTTATTGAATCTTCTGCCTTTGTGATGTTATTAAAGCTTTTGTATACAGACAGATAAATATTCTCCTTGGCTGACTTCAATAGAGCTTTATTAACATTCAGCATGTATTCTACGCTGCTGGGGGTTAGTTCACTGGTTATTTCCAAATCCAGTCTTTCTGAAGCACTCATATACTTCTTGAGCATTGAACTTAGAATCTGATATTCTGCTTCCTCAGCAGGTGTCCGAGAGGCCTTGTTAGCAAGCTTTCTGAACCTGGCATCTATCTCAAGCATATCTTTCATCTGTCTGGATGAGGCAAGAGCGTTTGCATGGTCTCTTTCATATCTTGCTACGGCATTTGTGTACTTCATCACATCCAAAGACTTTTCTGTAGCAATCTGCACCGCGCTTGGTATGGTCAATGTGTTGCCCTCTGCATAAGTAAGCGTACTTGTTGCAATAATTAGTACTAACATCACGCTAAAAATTCTTTTTAATTTAATAGTAATCACCTCCACTAATATAAATACTAAAATGTTTTAATTTTGTCTGATTAGGAACAACTAAATAATAAAACCCGGTTCTCAAGCGAGATAGTTTTCGTCAAGACAAGGCGGAGGAAGGCGCAATAGCGGTTCTATTGCAACTGAGGACAACGCAGTATTGGCGGAAAATAGCCGCTTCAGAATTGGAATCTATTATTTAGTTGTTCCTTTAATTAACTATACTACTATTATACATCAGAGTGAATGCCAAAAATGTGACAGTTCTGTGAAATCAAAGCAAAATGCTGATTTGTGAAAATTCATCCAGCTTGCTTTGTACCTCGATCCTTCCGCCATGCATGTCAACTACACGCTTTACGATAGAGAGTCCCAGACCATTCCCCTCTGTATTTCTTGATCGATCTCCTGTATAAAACTTTTCAAACATCCTTTTTTGCTGTTCCTCCGTCATTCCTGTGCCATAATCCGTAATAGAAAAAATAATTTTGTCCTCTGCTTTTCTTAGGGTGATGTCTATTGATTCATCTTGTCTTGAGAATTTGATAGCATTGTCTAAAAGATTGAGCCATACCTGAAATAACAGCTGTTCATTTCCAGTGTAGATTATTTCATCTAAATGGATATCCAGATCGATATTCTTACTGCTCCATTTATTTTCACACAGTAGAATGACGTGACGGATTTGCTCATCCAGTCTAAAAGGGTTTTTGGTTAAGGTTATGTTTTCATTTTCAATGCGATTCAGCAATAGTATATTGCCTGATAGTGCCGAAAGACGTTTTGTTTCTTCTGTTATGATATCAATGTATTCATTGCGTTCCTTATCACTTTTGCAATCCCGAAGGAGCTTGGTATAGCCCTCTATTGATGTAAGCGGGGTTTTGAACTCATGGGATATATCAGAAATAAAGCTGTTGCGCAGCATTTCCATGCCGGCAAGCTCTTTGGTCATTTTGTTGAAGTTATCTACCAGCTGCCCTATTTCATCCTTGCGGTCCTTCTTAATATATATATTAAAATCCCCCTTCGCTATTTTTTCGGTTGCTGAAATAAGCTCTTTAATAGGCTTTACGATAAGCCTTGCCACAATCAGCATTACAATTGTACCGCTTAGGATAGAGAACAAATTATAGCGTAAAATAATTAAACGGAAGTCAGCCATGAGATTGTTTCCCTGAAGGGAGGCTACAATATACATATCCCCTGATTTCACAACACTGATGGGGATTTTCAGATTGAATCTTCCATGGCTTTTTCCTTTAAATATAGTAGGTCTATCTTCAGCTGCTCTTAGATTTTCTGCAGAGAGCCTGTATTCATCAACAAGCTCATTGATATCACTGTAAAACTTAACGGATATAAAGCCTGACGCATAGAGTCTCTCAATATCATCAGCTGTTATTTCATTTTTCTCATAAATATCTTTAGCAGCACTTAATACCCCATTAAGCGAGCTTGAAAGCTCAGCCATCAAGCCTGACTCGGTGGTAATGCCTGCAATAATAGATGAAGCTGCATTGCCCAGCAGGATGATCAAAATAAAAATGAGCACTAGTTTAGCGTGAATAGACTTTATCAAGGCTTAATAACCCCCTTGTAGCCAAGACCCCGGATGGTTACGATTTCAAATTCAGAAAAACCTCCGAATTTTTCCCTTAGGCGTTTGATATGCACATCTACTGTACGCTCGTCCGCCTCGCTGTCAAAGCCCCAAATGTCATCCATCAGCTCCTGGCGGGTAAATATCTTATTGGGGTAGGATAGAAGCTTGTATAGCAAATAGAATTCCTTCTTAGGCAATATGATTGTATCAGAAGGTGTCCTTACCTCCAGACTATCAAAATCAAGAACCATATCTCCAATTCTTATTTGCTTATCACTGGATATTTTGCTTCTGCGAAGCAGTGCATTGACACGCAATACAAGCTCTTCCATGTCCACAGGCTTTGTCATGTAGTCGTCTGCACCCAGACCAAAGCCTGTTTTTTTGTCTATGAAGGCATCCTTGGCAGTAACCATAAGTATGGGCATATTGAACTGTGCATCACGAAGCTCCTTTGTCAGCACATAGCCGTCCATCTCCGGCATCATAATATCGGCAATGATCAGGTCAGCCTTTGTCTCATCTAACACTTCTAAAGCCCTTTCGCCGTTTTCAGCATGAAGCACATGGTAACCCTCTTGCTTAAGATAGATTTCCATTAATTTTCTAATTTTTTCATTATCATCAACGAGAAGTACATTTACCATAATGCTCATCGCCTTTCAAAAATATTTTACCATAATGGTTTGTTTATTGTATAGGAAAGCATAATTTCCTATACAATGGGGGATGCAAGCTTATTTTATTCATATCTCAATGCATCTATCGGATCAAGCTGGGCAGCCTTGCTGGCAGGATAGTAACCGAAGAAAACACCTATTGCCATCGAAAAAGCAACAGTCAGGACTATCGTCGGAAGTGAGAAGGAAGGAGCTGCACCCAGCAGATTGCTGCCTAGTGTTCCAAGCAGTAATCCCAATACCAAGCCTATTAGTCCGCCCACAAGTGCAATGATCATAGCCTCAGTTATAAACTGCATGCGTATATGGAAGTTCTTGGCGCCCAAAGCCTTACGGGTTCCTATTTCTCGAGTTCTTTCTGTAACAGATACCAGCATGATGTTCATTACACCTATGCCGCCTACCAGCAACGATATAGCTGCGATGATTGTAATGGCTAAGGATACTGAGGAAAGCATAGAAGAAGCCGTTTCAATCTGACTGGCCATATTTATTACGGAAACCTCCCATTTAGGATTTGTCTCGTAATATTTTGAGAAATATTCCTCAATGTCCTTTGTAAATTTATCGGTATCGACATTCGTCTTACTCATAATGATAGCACTTGAATAATTCTTAATAGTTGTATCCTGTTTTGCAAGGGTAATAGGTATATATATAGAAGTTTGTGCATCTTTTTCTGAAGTGGAGGAAGCTCCAAAAAACGAATCTGAATCTGTATATTTATAGACTCCTACTACTATATACGTTTTTATTCCGCTTGTTTCATATAGCTTAATTTCCTGTCCTATCGGATTAATGCTGCTGCCAAAAATGTTTTTCACGAGCTTGTCAGAAACCACAGCTACACTTTTGCGTCCGGCTGTGTCGCGGTCGTTTATAAATCTGCCGTTGATCAGCTCAACATTGTTAACAGATATATATCCCGGATTGACTCCGGAGACTGTAACATTGGCATAAAGCCTCTCATCCTTTACCTGACCTGTACCTCGTGATTCATTGAGACTGATTGCAGCCACCTGATCTTTAAACCGCTCCTGGAAGGCTTCAAGCATTTCTATGGTAATAAGATCTTTATCCTCAGCAGAAGCACCTGAACTCAACATGCTTCCTGGATTATTCATGCGGTTACGAGGATTCCCAAATTTATTATCTTTTTCACGAACCATTATTCTGATATTGTTTGTACCGATACTCTGCATCTCAGTTGTAATAGAAGACGAAAGCGAATCCCCTACTGATATGATTGCTATTACCGATGCGATACCTATTATGATACCCAGCATGGTCAGAAATGCACGCATTTTATTTGAACGTAAGCTTTCTAAAGCCAATACCATATTTTCTTTAAAGAACATTGTTTTTCACCTCGATTATATTTTAAGAGATGGGTGTGTTTGGGACATCACTCAATATCCTGCCATCTCGGATTGTAATGATTCGCTGCGTCATTTGCGCAACCTCTATACTGTGCGTAATAATTAATATTGTCTTCTTTTTTTCCTTATGAACTTTTTTGAATATGTTCATTACAATGTCGCCGGTTTTTGAATCCAAAGCACCTGTAGGTTCATCAGCAAGTATAATGGATGGATCATTTACTAGAGAGCGAGCGATGGCGACTCTTTGCTTTTGACCGCCTGAAAGCTCATTTGGCAAGTGATGTACTCTGTCACCCATTTCTACCAGCTCAAGCAGCTCTTTTGCACGTTTTGTGCGTTCCTTTGCAGTGATGCCTGCATACAGCATAGGTAATTCAACATTTTTCAAAGCATTTGAACGTCCCATCAGGTTAAAGGATTGAAAGATAAAGCCTATTTTTTTGCCTCGGATATCAGAAAGCTCATTTTGAGTCATGCTGTGAACCGGAACACCATCAATCAGATATTCGCCTGAGGTAGGACGGTCAAGGGCGCCGACTATGTTCATGAAGGTTGATTTGCCGGAGCCCGATGCGCCCACCAGTGCCACAAATTCGCCGTCCTCGATTTTTAGATTGATGTTGTCCAAGGCACGCAGTTCATTTGGTGTATTAATAAAATATTTTTTTTCAAGATTTTTTACTTCAATCATTTGCTGCCTCCTGTATAGCTATGGCAGAAGTTAGCACCTTCATGCCGTCTCTCAAATCAGGTGAGCTGATTTCCACATACATATCTGTTTCCATTCCTGTTTGAACCTGTATCTTTCTGGTGTTGCTCTGAGCTTTTCCGTCTTGCTGAATGGTTTCTAGTACATTTATGAATTGATCACCCTTGTTGTCTGTGACAATGGCATCATAAGGGACAAAAAAAACGTTTTTCTTTTCCTTCAATTTGATGGTCAGTCGAACATTCATGCCTATTTTGATATTTGAATCCTTAGCCTGCATTGTAATCTCGGTATCAAATTGTACATTGGATGCAGCTGCTGTATTTCCACTGGCATCCTTGATAGCTGTCGGTGCTATTTTGGAGACATTTCCCAAGAATTGCTTATCTCCTGTGCTGTCAGTCTTAATGATCACCTCTTGTCCAAGGTTAATAAGGCTGATATCGTATTCACCTATGGCAGTTGATACGATGAGGTTCTCGGTATCCTCTATTACAAACAAAAGACCGGCTGCAGCGCTGTTTTCTTTGGCATTCACCATTGTGACAGTTCCATCTATAGGTGCTGTTATTTTTGCATCATTTAATGTTTTTCTTTGTTTTTCGAGTGTTACTCTCTGAATTTCAATATTGTTTTTTGTTGTTGTTGTATTTTTGTTCTGGATATTTACCAATGACGCTTGCGCATTGTCATAGCTTAGCTGTGTTTTTTTCAATGCTGCTTCGGCTTTTGTCAATTCATCCTGAGAAATTGAGCCTGATTCATAGAGGGCTTTTATTTGATCGAAGCTGTTTTGTGAATTTTTAAGCTCTATAGCTGCTAATTCAACATTGTTTAATGCGCTTTGCATATTGTATTCATTAGAGGAATTTTCATTCTTCAGGGATGCTTCAGCATTTCTGATGTTTAACTCAGTTTGTTTGATATCCAGCTCAAGGGTCGATGTATCAAGCTGTGCCAGAACATCACCTGCTTTGACCTTGTCTCCCACCTCAAAATTGACTTTCTTTATGGGATAATTTGATACCTTTGAATATATATTCTCGGTACTGCTGCTTACGACTGTGCCGGACACAAGTACCGAATCCAGAAGATCAGCTTTCTCTAAAGCAAAGGTTTGTGCTGCGGCTGCATTTTCTGCATTGGGCATGGAGGATCTCCAGATAAAAAATGCTGAAAAAATTGCGATTAAAACAAGGACACCAATTAAAATTTTCTTTTTCATATTGATCATTACTCCTTTAAAAGTTTTCAATAAATATATAATAAGGGAGCAATATGAACTCAATGTGAATGGAAAAAGAATAAAAAAAGAGCCTGTTGTATTTCTACAACAGGCTCATGAGAGCCAATTCTGATTATTTGATTATTATTGAACTAAGTTTTCAAGAGTTACTACTGTAGTAAATGCGTTAGCAGTATTGCCTACAGTTGCAGCGTCCCTGATATACTTAATTGTTGAAGCAGAGTTAACCTTGTAGTTGCCTACTTTTGCATTTGCTTGAGTTATTGTCACTGTAAGAACACTAGCAACTGCTTCAGTTGTGTAATCAACACCTGCTACAAGTGTGTCGCCCTTTGCATTTTTAACAATTAGGTCTTGTGCATATAGTGCATCCATATCTTCATTTAAGTCTTCGTCAAATGTGATTGTGAATGTTTTATTGCCTGACACTTCTATACCATCTTTAACAACGCTTGGAGCAAATCCGTCAGCTACGTTTGCAGCCACGAAAGTATTTGCATCCATTTGTGTGCCAAGGATTGTTACGAACTTCTTATCAAGTACTGAAACTGTAATGTCTGTGTCAGCGGAATCAGTTAACTTCTCTGTTGCTGGAAGTACAGCAACGATTACTGTTTCACCATCATCAACTGTTACTGATTTGATTGCATATACTGGTACTGCATCGTTTGCACCGTGCGCAACTGTGATGAATGATTTATTTACTGCTTTAAGCTCGCCGTCAATTGTTATTTCGATTGACTTCTCACCTAATGTTTTAACGGATGATATTACTGGTGAAACTTCTGCTGCTACTGCTTTAGCAACGTTAAAGCTTGTTGCCTTGTTTCCAAGGGCATCAGCAACTCTACCGATTACCAACTCAATGCTGCCGTTTGATACATTGTATTTTGTTGAATCATCAATAGTTATTTTAATTGTGTCATTGCCATTGAAAGTTGCAATTTTGTCAGCGGTTTTAAGATCATAGTAGTTCGCGCCAACTTTTATTTGGAAGTTGTCTTTGTCAAGTACTGAGTAAGCACCTGATGTAGCCATATCTTCTGGGAAAGTTACATAGATGTAGTCTGCTTCATCAGCATCATTTTCATCAACACCTACTACTGTAACTTTTGTTAAATCTGGTGCAGTTTCATCTGCAACTGTGAATTTCTTTGTAATTTTTGCAATTTCATTTTCTTCTAAAGCTTTGTCAACTACATCTTCTATTGTAAGTGAATATTGACCTTCAAGAGCTTCTGTGAAAGTAAGCTCAGCAATATATTCGTCATCAACATTAGTGTAAGCAAAACCAGCAATATCTACATCTTCGCCGTCTTCGTCAATTACTGTGAAGTCATCTGCAACTGCTGTTACATCTTCGCTGAAGTAAACAAGGATTGTCTTTTGATCTTCAACTTCAACCTTTGTTACAGTTGGAGCTGTTGTATCAGCTGCGATTGTTAATGTGTATGTCATGTTGTTTTCGATTTCATTGCCCCACTCATCAGTTATGTTGTCATCAGCATCCGCTACAACTACAAACTTAACATTACC
>MGOS01000128.1:2520-2812 GCA_001797185.1 Clostridiales bacterium GWB2_37_7 | reverse complement strand
TATGTGTGGTAGAAGAAGTCTGCTGTTAAAGCTTGTGCATCTGCAGCTTTTCCATTGTATACTGGCTTGTTGAATTCTACTACTACTTTAGTTTGTGTAGCTTCTTTTATTGTTGCTACAGGAGCTGTAGTATCTTTTGCATAAGTTAATGAGATTGTCTTCTTAAGACCTTTTAATGCTGCATAGTCAGCAAAGTTTGTGATTTCTACACTATATACGCCTGCTTCTAATTCGTCATCGCTAAGCTCTACAGTTACTACGTTGCCGTCTACTGTGATATCAGCAACTTCGT
>MGOS01000128.1:0-2463 GCA_001797185.1 Clostridiales bacterium GWB2_37_7 | reverse complement strand
ATAGAATTTCAAATTTGTTTGGTCCGATTAGGCTTATGCTCTTAGCTACAGGAAGAGTAACGTCATTCGCAAGGAATGTTACAGTAACTTCTGCTAATTCTGCATCAGCTGCATCAAGTATATCACTGATTGTTAGATCATACTCTGTTTGATTGTCAAGAGCTGTAGTCCAAGTGATTGTTACTGACTTTTTGTCAGCATTAAGTTCTACTTTACCTGCTATATTTTCATCATTAAGCATGTAATTGCTTGCATCTTCTGCTGAGTCTTCATCAACAATTTTGTTGAAAGCTATAACTGTTTCTTTTAGATTAAGAGCTTTTACGGATTCAACTGCTAATACTGCTGGTGCTGGAGTGTAAACGCCAGCTGCAGTCGCTGCTGCTGCAGTGATTACGCCAGTTTCAACCAATTGTGCTGCAAGAGTCTTTGTATCACCTTTTACAGCTGCTTTTAGAGCTTCGATTGTAGCTGTAGCGATATCGCCAACTATAAAGCTTGTATCGTTAGCAACCTTTACAAGGTTCTTGCTTGCTGCAAATGCTATGATGCCAGACCATTCGAAGTCTGTACCTTGCTTGTAGCCAAGAGCTTCAAGCATTACTTTGTAGTATGAAGCTGAGTCTATTTTGTCATCAGCGCTGAATATGTTGTTGCCTACGCCGATGAAGCCTAGCTGTGGGTTAGCTTTTAGGTAAGCAAGTATGTTTCTACCTGCAACCCAGCTCATTTCGCCAGCATCAGCAAAGTTATCTGTGCCAGTGAAAGCTAGAGCTGTTTGCTCAAGACCTTTAAGTCTTAAGAACATGATAGCTGCTTGCAATCTTGTTGGTGTTTCATTTAGATATTCAGGTGTAACACCGCTGCCAGATCCAACAAGCATACCAAGATCTTTAGCTGCTTGTGCATCAGCTGAGATTGCTGTATCCGCAAATGCTGCTGTGAATGATGAGAATACTAGAGCAAATGCAAGTACTAGAGCAATAATCTTCTTATTCATCAATTTCTTCCTCCTATAATTTGGTTTCAAAGTTTTTTCATGGTTATTTGGTTCGTTGGGTATTGATTAGTTGGGTTATTCATCAATGCTTCTACACTTCCCTATGGTGGCCACCATATCGAAATAGGTTGTAGAATATTGATAATAGCTTTGTTTGTTAACATAATTCAACACCGGGTATTGGATTCCTTCCTGCGTAACAATACTGTAAACAACTGTAATATCGCTGTAACTATCATGTTAGCCGGAAGAATTATGTTAACTTCCTGATCACATGACTTATTATATATAAAATTATTCAGAAAGAAAAGTATAAGTATTATGCAGTACATGAAAAAAATAGAAGTTCAATATTTTCAATCGTTGCGAGACTATAACATTCCTATAAAAGCAGGAACAAATACCATAATTATTACGTCGCACATAGTGAAATAACTATTGAAACCATGAGTTATTACCGATATAAAGGAGGAAATGGATGAACAATACAGAATATATTAATTAAAAGTTTCAAAAAATATTAGGAGGATGAAAATGAGAAACATCAAAAGAAGATTAACCTTGTTATTAATCACAGCTATGATTTTATCATCCATCACTGTACTGTATGCAGACAACAATGCAATAACGTTTACTGATATAAATAACAGCTGGGCAAAGCAGAATATCATTAATGTATATAATAAAGGCTTGATGAATGGCATTTCTGATACCTTGTTTAAACCTTTAGATAAGGTAACAAATTATCAAGCATTAGTATCTATAGCTAGAATGACCAAAGCAAAAGAAAAATATGACTTAGCCGCATTGGAAAGTAAATACAAGGTTGGCATTTTGGACAAGTATAATGTGCCATCCTATGCAAGACAAGAAGTTGCATATAGTATAGAAGCAGGAATCATAAAAGCTGAGGATGTAAGTGCATTTTCGGTTCAACCTTACATAAACAAACAAGTGGTCAGCTACAATATAGCAAGAGCTTTTGGAATGACTTATGATCCTCAAAAGACAACCGTATTTCTTGGCTACAAGGATTCGATGTTTATAGTTCAAGAGTTCAAGCCATATATAAGAAGTCTTGTTGATTTAGGAATTATAAGCAGTGCCGGTGATGCAAACGGAAATTTTAATCCGACTGCTGCCATAACCAGAGATGTGTTTGCCAAGATGATGGATGTCGCCAGCGACAAATATAATGAATTAAAGCCGACAGCACCAACAGCACCGATAACAACTACACCGCCGACTACAGGAACAGAAACAACACCGACAGTACCGACAGTGCCGACAACACCGCCGACTACAGGAACAGAGACAACACCGACAGTGCCGACAACACCGCCGACTACAGGAACAGAGACAACACCGACAGTGCCATCAGTGCCGACAACACCAGTCCCAGAACCTGATTACACAGGAACAGTTGAACAAGTAATCATTGAGTATGGTACAATGGTCGTTCG
>MGOS01000127.1:7489-10249 GCA_001797185.1 Clostridiales bacterium GWB2_37_7 | reverse complement strand
GTCCCTTGTTGCCAAAGATCTTCTTGCTTACTACTCTGTCGTTGGCCATGTAGTATTGACTAAGCGGACTGCCGTTTCCTGTATACTCATTGGTTGCGGCATTTGTAAAGCCGTCATAGAGGTAGCTGGTTGTGTCTGTTCTTAGCTTCAGAGGATTCTTCTTTTCTGCTTTACCCTTGGCATTGCCGTTAGCGCTGCCATTTGGATTCCCCTTGTCATTGCCGTTATTGGTTTTCTCCTTGTTTTGTCCTGGCGCATACTCCGACTTGCCCGGTGCATCCCCCTCTTCCTTGTTCCAATATGCCTCTTCTCTGAATACCTTGCGTCCAAAGGCATCATAGCCATATTTAAAACACCTTCTGACATGAATATCAGAAGGTGTTATGTTTGAAAATATTTACCTAAATATGTGCTTATGTGCTGTGTCTGGCACATACTCAATACTATCAGAAGGTGTACCTACTGTAAAAATTTACCTTTATAACTGCGAAACTGCGGTGTTTGGCACTTACTCGTGTGATTAGGTCGACCTGGGTTCCCAACTGTTTATTTTACTGGATTTATCGGACACGAATGGATACTAATATTGATAAATAATGTATTGCGGCTTATATATACTTTTTTGTTTAGAACAGCGGAGTCGAGGACTTCCGAGGATGCGTAAGTATAAAACTAATCGTAAGCGATTAATATAAGAGTGTATTTACAAAACCAGCCTAACATTGATAATAAATCGTGTCAGGCTGGCTTGAAAACTCATCTTCTACATTCGTGCTGCACCCGTGCAGACCATGGCATCATATCCTCCATGACCTCCGGATAATTCCTGTAATCCATATCCGGCATATAAAGGAGCAAATAATTAAGATATGTATATACATTCAGATTGTTGGCTTTTGCTGTTTCAACAATGCTGTAAACAATTGCACTGGCATCTGCTCCCTTAGGGGTGTCACTAAACAACCAGTTTTTTCTGCCAACAGTGAATGGCCTTATGCTGCTCTCAGCGATATTATTAGATATGGAGCATCTGCCATCAAGAAGATAATTCTCTAGATAGGACTTTTGGTTCAGGGCATAGGTTACAGCCTTGCCCAATCGGGATCCTTTCAAAGGAGTTAAGGTATTAAGCCAACTCCAAAAAGCCTCCAGTACTGGTTTTTCCAGCCTGTGGCGTTCGGCTTTCCTTTCATCAGGTGAAAGGTCGGCAAGGTCTTTTTCTATCTCAAAAAGATGATTGCAGTAATCTCTTCCGATTTCTGCATTTGTTAGTGGAGCATCCTTTGTCTTTTTATCGGGGATGGCTTCCACAAAATACCTTCTCACGTGTGCCCAACAGCAGCATCTGGTGACATCCTCCACTTTTTCATATCCTGCATATCCGTCAGTATGCAGGTATCCGTGAAAGTCTTTCAGATAATCAGCTGCGTTTTTGCCACCCCTGGAAGGCTGGTAGTCATAAAGGATTATGGGAGCCCCGTCATCCTGACCAGAACGGTATAACCACATGTAGGATTTTGTCTGTGGTGCCTTCCCTGGTTCCTTCAGTACTTGAACCGGCGTCTCATCTTATGTTGAGACATATATTATGTAGAGTAGAGAGCAGTAATACTACGTAGACATGGAATTTGTGGTATTACTGCTCAACATAAATATTAGATGTTTTTTCTGAGCCAGGCAATCAGGGATTCTTTTTCACGTTCACTGTATTCCTCAACACATCCCGTAATTAGGTTACCTGCCTGTTCAATATATTTTCTTTTCAGTTCAGGGTTACATCTTGCATAAATCTCCGTTGTGGTAACTGATGAATGTCCAAGAAAATCCCTGATATATATTAAGTTTACTCCGTTCTCAAGCAGGTGCATTGCTTTAGAGTGCCTTAATATATGAGGATGTAATTTTGACAAATATAGTTCTGGCTTTTGCTTTCGAGCCATATTCGCATATTTCTCTAGGACATAAGATACTCCAGATCTTGACAAGGACTTACCGTATATGTTGAAAAACACTGGATGCGTCACGTTGCAGATATTGGTAGATTTTAAATAAGCTTTTATGATGTTTGCAGCATTAGTACTTATGGGTATTACTCTTATCTTATTTCCTTTACCGGTAAGGGTAACCGTGGCTGGACTTCTGAAAGAAATGTTGCCTACTCTTAAGTCAATTAGTTCCTGAACCCTGCAACCTGATTCATACATTAGTGCAATCACTGCAAGATCACGAATACCTCGCAAAGAATGACTGTCAGGCATTTTGAGGAGATATTCAACAGCGTCTACTGTTAGATATTCCACTGGCTTCTGAGAGGTCTTTTTAACACGGATTTTCAAGATATCCTGACACAAATCACTTTCCTCAGGGCATTTACGTGCTACATAACTACAAAAAGCTTTTATTGCAGCAAGACGCTGGTTTCTTGAACTGACGCTGCTGCCTCTGGACTGTTCCAGCCAGTCCAAAAATCTGACTACATTATCTGTATTCATTGAACTCATTTTAAGTTTACTGATCTTGCAGATACCAGTTTCCTCAAGGTATTTAAAATACAGTATGAACGCATCCCGGTATGACTTTATGGTATTGGTTGATAAACCAGCCTCATTGCCAAGATATTCTGTAAAGAATCTGGTCAAATAATATGATAATTCCTTCTTATACATAGTCATACCTCCGGAAAAATCTTTTCAGCACTTTCCTTGCTGAACTGTAAAATATCAATGAAGTACTGCTTTGTCAGACGAAGGTATTTTTCTG
>MGOS01000127.1:7207-7470 GCA_001797185.1 Clostridiales bacterium GWB2_37_7 | reverse complement strand
TCCGAGATAAGTACTGAGTATGGGAAGTGAGCAGTAAGGGTCCATTCCTTTATGAATCATCTGCTCCAGTGCATGGACACTGAAAGTATGTCTTAGGTCGTGGATACGCGGGTATTTTCCATTGCTTAATTTGGATATACCGACTTTCTTCCCAAGCTTTCTAAATCCATTCCGGATAGTTGTCGGGGAGTATCTTTCGTTGTGAAGTGAAGGGAAAAAGTATGGATTTTTCATT
Source organism: Clostridiales bacterium GWB2_37_7 (assembly GCA_001797185.1). GTDB lineage: Bacteria > Bacillota > Clostridia > Lutisporales > Lutisporaceae > GWB2-37-7. The sequence goes on along the minus strand of MGOS01000127.1, from coordinate 7,235 downwards.
CTCTGAACCTTTGAATCATACTTGACTA
>MGOS01000127.1:0-7171 GCA_001797185.1 Clostridiales bacterium GWB2_37_7 | reverse complement strand
TAAATCAACATGTTCGCATTTAAGGTCAAGTGCTTCACTTATCCGTAGTCCACACCCATTCAGGATACGTATTACAGTAGGATATATATGAGGGGTATTTTCAAATTTATTCTTGTTTGGTCCAATTGCATCAGCTTCTTCAAGAATCTGATTGATTTCATCTTTGGTAAATATATATGGAACAAAGTCTTCAGTTGTTTTTACTAATTCTTTCGGATAAACATAAGCAGGAATGCCACGTAGGTTTAGGAAAAGAGCAAATTGCCTTATATGAGATTGCCTAGAATGAAGGTTTCTGGCACTTTCGTCGCCCCGTTTTAATGCATATGCATTAACCAGTTCCGGTGGTAATGCCAGTATCGGATCTGATTTTGAATTGGAATATATGAATTTAAGCATTCTATTTACTTTGGCCTGCTCGCAGTACGAATACTTAAATCCAAGAGAATGCTTGTAGTTTATGTATTCCATAGCTATGTCGCGATAAATATCAGGAAAATCAAAGGTATCATATTCTTTCATATGGCACCTCCAATGCTATTTCCCTAAGACTATCAACATCAATGTTAAGATAGATTCTGGTAGTATTGATGTTTGTATGCCCCAATACATCTTTAATTACATGCATTGGAGTGTTATTATGTAGCATATTACTAGCGAGAGAATGTCTCATGGCATGGGGACCATGTTTACGTTCAGTTGTATCAATACCAGCTTTATTAAAATATTTAGAAACTATTTGGTGTATACAAGTGTTAGTTATGGGCTTTCCACCATTTTTTATACCTACAACAATGTACTCTGAGTCGTTTTGGGGACGCTCATTTTTTAGATAGTCAATTAATGCATACTTGATATTCTCTAGTAAAGGCAGTTGATTAAAAATTTTAGTCTTGTGCTGAATAAACTCAATTGTATCACGTTCCCAATGTATATCTGACATTCTCAACCGGATGATATCTCCAGAACGGATGCCAAGCTCCGCAGCTAATAGAACCACAAGTAAGTTCCTTTTCCCATAAGGTGTACTCCGGTTTATGGCGGAGATAATGCGTCTGATTTCCTCAATGGAATAGAAGGAAAGTATGCGTTCTCGTTTGTTTGTAAATATGACCGGAAAAAGTTCATTACCAGAAAACAAAGTCATGCCTTTTATGCTTAGAAAATTAAAAAAGTGTCGCAGAATAAATGTGCGTCCACTGATAGTAGAAGAAGATAACACAGATAGCGAAGACAAATATCCAGTCACATTTTTCTGTGAACAATGATAAAAATCCTTCACGTTATTGTCTCCAAGATAATTCATAAAAGATGTAATTGTCAAGCTTTTGGATGAAATTGTCGATGGTGACAGGTTTCTGAATTCTTCTAGGTTTAGATATTCTTCCAAGATATTCAAATATATATCATATCTGAGAAGAATCTTTGTAGTATTGTTATGCATTTTAATGCACCTCCCTTTTAAGAGGATAACATCGAAATGTTATGTTGAGCTGAAATTCTTGAATATATGACACAAATGTGTGCAATCCAATAACTTCTTCTCTAATAATTGCTGACTCTACATAATATATGTCTCAACATAAGATGAATTATGCGCAGCTGCACATAACTCATCACAGTGGATAACTTCACGCTTTAAGAGCTCCTTTCTCAGGAGATCTACAACGGGAGATAACCAATCCTGCGAACATCGGATGATCCAGTTGGCCATGGTGGCACGGCTTAAGGCAAGTCCCATCTGTTCCCATTCTTTTTCCTGACGGTAGAGGGGCATGCCGTTCACATATTTCTGATACATGACATTGGCTACTGTTGTGGGAGATGCAAGGGAATGGTTCATCAGTGAGGTGGGAGTCAATGCCTTTACGATATATGAGGTACCTTTCTGCTTGCATTTGGAACAACCATAAGCAAGTCGGACATATCGTATGATTTTTAGCTGTGCGGGTATGTATTCCAGTTCCTCGCGAACGACTTCCTTACCAACTGGAACAAGGTTAACCTTACACTTAGGACAGAACCGTTCATCCTCCGGGACATCACACACAATTTCCTCAACAGGAAGATCTTTAAGAAGTTCCTCGCGTTTTGTCTTAGAGTTCTTGCGGTAATATCCATCAACCCTCTTTACAGCAGGCTCCTCAGCATTTGAAGACGCTTCAAGTTCAGCTTCATTGAAGATACTCAGTTGAGTTTCATCCGAGGTCTTCGGAGTCTTTTCGCTGGAACTGCCAAACTTCTGCTTTCGCATAAGAATGAGCATCTCGGTAAGATTATTTACCTGATGCTCAAGGTTTTTTATTGTATTTTCAAGCTGAGCAATGTAAGCATCTTTAGTATCCATCAAGCTGTTTTCTCCTATCATTTCATGGTTTAATTATACCATTTTTGAGAGGAAAAATCCAGTAAAACCATAGAAAAATGAATGCTTAGAGGTGCTTTTTTCATCAGCAAATATCGCCAGATTTTGCTTCTCGTATAGCCTTGGGTTGATCGATTTCAAGACCCTCCATAAGCCACCTGAATTCTTGCTTTGAAATATGCCTTGCCTGTTCCGGATTGCGGGGCCATTTGAAACTCCCACCTTCAAGGCGTTTATACAGGAGCACAAAACCGTCACCTTCCCAGAAGAGTGCCTTAAGGCGATCTCGCCTTTTGCCGCAAAACAGGAAGAGGCTTGGAGCAAAGGGGTCCATTCCAAAGGTTTGTTTGATCATGGCAGCAAGACCATCAATGGACTTACGCATATCTGTGTATCCACAGACGACATAGATATCTTCTGCCTTGGATATATCGCCTAGCATATATTTTTCAAGGCTGCAAGAACCGCCTCAATGGTTGTCTGGGATGCTCCGTTTTGTATATCAATGGAAACGGAAGACAGGTGTACTGTGATGACTGCACTTTCTGTGGGCTTTGGTTGCTTAAATTCTAGTGGTACAATTGCCTGTTCATCTCTGATCGCTGGTAGTTCTTGTACAGTCTCGCATGCCATGGCGCGGAGTTTTCGGAGCCAGTAGTAATATGATTTTGTATTTACGTTATTCTGACTGCACCAGGCAACAACAGTCATGCCGCTGGCTTGACAAGCTTGGATGATCTTTGTCCACTGCTTTAGTCTAAACTCTTTTTTAGCATCTGTAACCTTATCCATTTGGGTAACCTCCTTGAGTTTTAGACTTTTTAGCTAGAGTCGAAAAACTCGAAAAAGTCTAAAGATCTTCTTTAGAGGGATTATCCCATATTTATGATCAGAAGGTAAGGCACTTTTATATTAAGCGCTTACAACTAATCAAAAATTATTAATGGAATTCTACAATCTACTTTTTCTCTTTTCTCTTCCCAAAACAATACACCTCCTGACTTAATCATGTCAGAAGGTGTACTTGCTGTAAATATTTACCTAAATATGTGCTAAAGTGCTGTGTCTGGCACTTGCTCTACAAGTAAATATTCTGCTTAATATATACTCTAGATACTAAAAAGAATAAACATTAAAATTATATGAACAATGTGAAAAATTTTCATACTATCATAGTCCTTTTTTATTACTAACAAATTTGTATCTTCAGTTGTTAAAGTACTAAAATAGCCTTTCCATTTATAACTTGCAATTGATGTACGATACTTTCCCCATATCTCTGGGTAAAAATCCCTTAAATATTTAGTTGTTCGTGAGGTATGAACTAATACAATTGTTGGGTAAATCAACAAAAAATAAATTAGTATTAAATCATATCTAATATATTGTTTTGATTCGTCTAGTCCAATACTACTTAGAATAACTGTTATTAACCCAAAAACTACTAGAATACTTAAGTAAATAATAAAATTTGATTTATATTGTTTTGTGTCCATTTAATTACCTCGCAAAATAGTATTTCTACTACTGTACTAGCTGGTAGCACAGTAGTAGATAATTTTTGTTAATGGATATTACCACCTAAGTTTTGAAGTTTCTTTAATTGTTGAGGCGTTAGATTTATATTTCTAAACTTATTCTCAAATGTATATCCATAACCAACGTAAGCATCAACAGGTAATATTGTTGGCCCAGCACTTCCATTAAAATTAAAAGCTGTAATATTTTTGTTTGCATTACCACCCTCTACTCCTCCGGATAAAATTTCAAATATACCGCCTTCAACTCCATAAAAGAATGTACCCCCAGTAGCTTCTTGAACGTCTTTTAGCCAAGGATAATATAGTACCTTAACCCCTGCTACAGCTTCTACATTGGATTTTACATGTATTGCTATTGTAGATGTGCTTAAAGAATTTTTATTTGAATCTACAATCGTACTTGTATTGCCATAAATTCCACTTATAAAAGTTAATTCTCCTTCTACAGCTAGCGCTGCACCACCATCCTCAAATCCAAGCTTGTGACCTATTTCTACAATCCTATTCAATAATAAATCTTTATTGCTTTGGTCTTTTTCAAGAGTTTGTGCAATATCCCTAAGTTCCTTCACTAGCTCATCTTTACTCTGTGACTTACTTTGACCCGTCCCCTGAATATTGCTACCACTATTAATCTTATAAGGAACAACTTTACCCTCTTTATTTTTCAACTCATCCTGTATAACCTTATGCTGTAGCGATTCGAAATCTTTTTTGTCATTTCCAGTGCTCTCTAATATAAGTTTTGTACCTGATTGAGTAGTAGATGTAAAATATACTTGTTTTGCATTCGTTTTGCTATATGCACTGGCTGGTTCATAATATAATGATACCGCCTTATACTCTGGCATTCTTCCGTAGCCTTCTAAATCATCTTTATTCTCTTCATACCATTCGTGGGCTGTGAAAGGTTCAAATCTTGATCCTGATTCTTCTGTTACCTTTGAAAGTATCTCATACTTGGTGTACTCAAAGTCATATTTTCTTTCAGCAGCTTTATGAAATAGCCTTTATCTACGCTTTCTTTGAATATGTATTCCTTGTTGTTGCCTCTTGCAATAACATGATAGATTCCTCCGTTATATTCCTCTCTCCAAGCTCTAACCAAAATAAATACACCTCCTGATTTCATACTATCAGAAGGTGTATCCACTGTAAACATTTACCTTTATAACTGCGAAACTGCGGTGCTTGGCACTTACTCTCCAGTATTACCCCTGTGTAGCGACGTGTTCGCCCTGTGTGACGTTTTCTAATCGAGAGTAAGGTTAAGATACCCTATCGGACTTTTGAAGCAAATTTGACCAAGGTTTCCTTTTGCATTTTTTTACACATTTTTAACGTGAACCCCCCGGTCGAAAACCATGCAGGTTAAAGCGCCGGAGTCGCAGAGCTTCCCCTGCACGGCTCACATCAGCCCGCAGTGCGGACTGGAAACACTTTTTCGTCGGGGTCGGAATTACGACATTGGGGTCGAAACCGGGGTCATGTAGCAAGTAGGGTTTTAGGTGCCCGGTGCGCAGGTTATTAGAATACTGAAATCAATAAGCGTAATAACGTAATAGCCTGGTAGCCTGGTACATATCCTCTACAAGAGAGCCAACGATCTTAAATTTTTAAGGGTTTTTATCAGCGCTTTCCGTAGCACATACTCTTTCCCTAAATATGTGCGGTGTGTGGCACATATTCTATTGCACTAAACATGACTGATAGTTGATAAAATCTATAAAAGCATTTAGTAAAGTTAATGTCATATAGCTTATCTTATTAACCTAATCTTTCTTTGTAGCTCTTTGATATGTTTAATGTCATTATTCATATTACCTAGCAACTTACTTTCTATACAATATAGTATTTCATTTAAAAACTTGAAGATAATATCCTTAAATTCGTCCTTATGTACTTTATAGACCCCTTTTGGGTAAGTAAAAGAAACCCCTTCTTCTTCAAAGAAACTATTATCCCAGGCAATTTCTATTTCATCTTGTACTCGTCTAAAGTATACATTTGATAATATTGAGCCATCCCTATTATTAAACCATGAATGTCTAATAAGCCACAAGCTTTTAGCTTGATACCATAAGTACATTTCATCATCCTCAGATGATTCAAATTCGTCACACACTTGGATTAAACTTAATACATCATCGGCTTTAATAGGTAACGGAAACGGGTCATGTCCAATAATAAATTCCAAATTTACGCATAACCAATCAACTACATTTATCAAGTTCCATTCATATTTATAAACCTTATCTTCGATTTTATATTCACAGATATCCTTATTTTCTATCAATACACTAAATTTTCCCCATGATTCTTTTAAAATACCATTTTCATGATTGGGGTTTGATATCAGTTCATATTCTATTGCAAAGCTTTTATTATTACCAAGGTTATTAATCATTTCAAATCCCTCTTCTCTAATCATATTATAATAGCACTAATAAATATATTAATTGAGTAGCATAGTGGACTATTGTAAAATAATCCACTATGCTGTAAATATAAGTAGCTTATTTTTTATTTTTTATCCATTTATTATATTGTGAGTTGCTGATAAGGTCATCATTTTTCATTTGTCTTAGCACATCTGTTGGCACTTCTTGTGCTGGATTAATAACTTCATACGCATGCCATCCTCCTGAATTATCAGGCTGGAATTTCACCAATTTACCATCAGATATATTGTACAACTGTTTTGTTCCCGAAGATGGGTATGCAGCATTTAATACTTCTTGTCCTAATGCTTGGTTGTTCCAGAACGGATCAGCACTTATGTCTCCTTTTGGTACACTTGTATGTTTCCCAACGTTTGGAACCAAGATGCGTTCAAGCTTACCAGCATCATCCATTTTAGCTATATCTGCAACATCGTCTAGCCTTCCTATTTTAACTAGGTCATCTACACCTAATAAGCTACCTATAACCATTGCATATACATTAGGGTCTTTTTTTGCAGCTGCTCTTATACTGTCCCACATCTGAGCTTTTTCCTCAGGACTCATCTCTAGGAAGAATTCTTTCATGCCGTTTACATAGTTTTCAGTCGCATCTCTTTTATCCGAATTAAAGATTCCTTCAAGAGCATTTAAGTCACTTTTTGTGTTATTAATAGTTGTAGTAACTAGCGTTTCTGCAAAACCAGGTTTGTCACCAAAAGTTCCTGAAGCTCCTCCACGTTGACCCGTCCCCTGAATATTACTACCACTATTAATCTTATAAGGAACAACTTTACCCTCTTTATTTTTCAACTCATCCTGTA
>MGOS01000126.1:11403-12540 GCA_001797185.1 Clostridiales bacterium GWB2_37_7 | reverse complement strand
ATTTACAAGGAAGTCAAATCCTTAGTACACGATTTGAAAACGCCTCTTGTAACCATACGAGGACTGAATTCCTTGCTCGCTGTTTCTAAGGATCCCGATAAGCTGGAGGAATACAGCGGACGCATAGATAATTCTGTAGGCAAGATGAGTGAGATGATCTCAAGCTTTCTTTATGAGACATCAAGGCAAAGGCTGCATACCAAAGATTTAATAAGCTATATTAGGGCACAGCTACCCCTAGAGGATGATTCAATAAAAATAGATATTAAAATAGAAGATATGCTACCGGATATATATGTCAACAAGGTCAGAATGGCAAGGGCGGTTATAAATATACTGGAAAATGCGATTGTAGTGCCTTATAAGCATTCATATAAATACATAATCTTTGAGGTGAAGCCTATTCAAAATGGATTATATATCATTGTTCAAGACAATGGAATAGGCATTAAGGAAGAAGATCTCCTTCGCATCTGGGAAGTAGGCTACTCAACAAATAATACATCAGGTCTGGGGCTTCCATTTGCAAAACAGATCATAGAAGACAATGAAGGTACAATAAATATTTTAAGCCAGCCAGACCAAGGTACTGTTGTAACCATATTCCTACCTTCGATAGGCATTGAGTCTGATATGGACCATTAGATAGAAATATTATTTATTAGGGGTGATAGATATGAGTAAGACAAAGCATAAAAAGAAAATTGTTATCATTGATGATGAACCTGATATTCAATATACAATAAAAGAAATTTGTTTGTACGGAGGCTGGGAACCTATTATAGCGAAAAGTGGAATTCAAGGCTATGAGCTATGCAAAACAAATAATCCTAACCTAGTAATAGTTGATTATCACATGCCAGACTGGGATGGACTGACTACTGTAAAAAAAATCCGTCAGGTTGATAGCACTGCTTCTATCCTAGTACTTACAGTTGATGAACATCAGGAGGTTGCAGAAAAGTTTATCGCCGCTGGTGCTACTGATTTTGCTATCAAGCCTATCAAGTCTCCAGACCTTATATCCAGGATAAAAATAAATTTGAAAATCAATGAAATACAACAAGGGTATGCAAAGGAAAAACAACAAATTTTTATTGACAAGGGTATAATCCCTGCTACGTTAAGCATCATTTG
>MGOS01000126.1:8052-11379 GCA_001797185.1 Clostridiales bacterium GWB2_37_7 | reverse complement strand
AGGACTTACTATTGATGAAATAACAAGTGGACTGGACTTAGCTTATCAGACGGTACACAGATACATACAATATCTTATTGAGGAAGGGAAGATAGAAACCCTCCCCATATACGGACAGCTAGGCAGACCCAAAAATAAATATAAATATTCAGAAAAATCTTAAGAGAAAAATGTTATAAAAATAGGAATAGTCTGATATTTCACGAAATAAGTAATTCTAATAATAAAAGTTTGCCATGGATGCGGTGTCAGAGGAAATTGTTGATTTTGTTCTTTCAATACATAGCCTCGAATATATATTTTATAGACAGGTCTAAAAATGGCAGACAGTTATTATAAATCCAAGGGCAGTATATTTTGATTAGTTACCGGAGAGCTTTGTTTTCTGGTCTAATATAAAAATATAATAAATGGAGGGGAATTACTTGAAAAAGGTACTAGCATTAATTCTAGTAGCGGTATTGTTACTTAGCTTGGCAGCATGCTCAAAGCAGCCGGCTGAGCAAACAAGCACACAACCCGCTGAACAGCCCGCAGCAGAGCCTGCAAAACCTCACATCGGTATCGTTACAGGTACAGTAGCACAATCTGAAGATGAAATCAGAGGTGCAGAGGCATTCCTAGCAGAGTATGGTTCTGTAGAAAACGGTGGTATAGTAAAACATGTTACTTACCCTGATAACTTCATGAATGAACAAGAAACAACAATAGCACAAATTGTAGGTCTTGCTGATGACCCACAAATGAAGGCTATAATAGTTAACCAATCAATTCCTGGTACAGTTGCAGCTTTCAAGAAGATTAGAGAAATCAGACCTGATATACTTCTTCTAGCTGGTACACCACAAGAAGATACTAATATGGTTGAAGCAGCAGCTGATTTGGTTGTTGATGTTGACAATGTAAAACGTGGCTATTTAATTATGTTGGCTGCTAAGAAAATGGGAGCAGAAACATTTGTACACATCTCCTTCCCAAGACACATGAGCATAGAGCTTTTATCAAGAAGAAGAGCGATAATGGAAGAAGCAGCTAAGGATTTAGGTCTTAAGTTTGCATTTGAAACAGCTCCAGACCCAATGAGCGATGTCGGAATTCCAGGAGCACAACAGTTCATACTTGAAAAAATGCCATCATGGGTACAAAAATATGGCAAGAACACAGCATTCTTCGCTACAAACGATGCACAAACTGAGCCTCTTTTGAAGAAGGTTGCTGAGCTTGGCGCAATATTTGTTGAGCCAGACCTGCCATCACCAATAATGGGTTATCCGGGAGCTTTTGGTATCGATCTTAAGGCAGAGGCTGGAAACTGGCCTGCAATACTTAAGAAGGTTGAAGATACTGTAGTAGAAAAAGGCGGAGCTAAGAGAATGGGTACATGGGCATACTCATTTAACTACACTACTACACTTGCACTTGCTGAGTTTGGTAAGAGAGTAGTTGATGGAACTGCTAAAAAAGATTCCTTTGAAGATTTAATGGCAGCTTATGAAAAATATACACCTGGTGCAAAATGGAACGGTTCTTACTTTGTTGACGCTGCAACTAATACAGAAAAGAAGAACCACGTAATGCTATATCAAGATACATATGTATTTGGTCAAGGCTACTTAGGACAGACAGATGAAGTTATCCCTGAAAAGTACAATAATATAAAATAATAACAAGCATTAGGGGCGGTCAATAAAAGGCCGTTCCTAATGTAATCATATTCTAAGGCCAATTAAACCACCCACTAAAAGGGTGGATACTTATTTACAGCAATTTTTATAATCCTTTTATATAAAACTTATACACTTGCATGGTAAAAGGTAAGTACTTTACCTTGTATGATTAAGAGGTGAAATAATGTCAAATGAGAACATATTGTTAAAGGTTGAAGGTGTAGGCAAACAATTTGAGGGCAACAGAGTACTAAAGGATATTAATTTTTCACTTGAGAAAGGGAAAATACTAGGTCTGGTTGGAGAAAATGGTGCAGGTAAATCAACCTTGATGAAAATACTTTTTGGAATGAATGTTATAGCAGAAACAGGAGGCTATGAAGGTCAGATATATCTAGACGGTGAGAAAATTAACTTCAAGAGCCCTCTAGATGCATTAAAATCAGGAATTGGTATGGTACACCAAGAGTTTTCTTTAATACCCGGTTTTACAACAACAGAAAATATATTATTAAATATGGAAAAAACCAAGCCGAACGTAATATCAAGGGTATTGGGCAAAAGGCTGGAGACTATTGATATGCCTGCTATGAAAAAGAGTGCTCAAAATGCAATCGAAACCTTAGGTGTTCAGCTTGATTCCGATACACTTGTTTCTGAAATGCCTGTTGGACACAAGCAATTTATTGAAATTGCACGTGAAATAGACAGAGAGAAGGTTAAGCTGCTTGTCTTGGATGAGCCGACAGCTGTCCTGACAGAAACAGAAGCTGAGATACTCTTAAAATCCATGAGAAAGCTAGCCAATATGGGTGTTTCAATAATTTTTATATCCCATAGACTACATGAGATTACTTCAGTCTGTGATACTATTGTAGTATTAAGGGATGGCGTAGTCGTCGTTGAAAAGCCTTCTGAAGGCATAAATGTAAGACAAATAGCAGAATGGATGGTAGGAAGAGATATAGAAGGCAAAGAAGCTGCACATGCAAAAGTAGTAGATGTTTCTGATAACAACAATGATATTATTTTTGAAGTAAAGAATCTCTGGGTAGATATGCCTGGTGAAACTGTAAGGGATGTAAATTTCAAGGTCAAAAGAGGCGAGATCTTTGGAATAGGTGGACTTGCAGGACAAGGCAAGCTTGGGATACCAAACGGTATAATGGGTTTGTTTGCAGCAGACGGTGAAGTAATATTCAATGGAAAGTCACTTCCCCTAAATGCGACCTTTAATGCCTTAAAAAGCGGATTAGCATTTGTATCGGAGGATAGAAGAGGTGTGGGACTGTTATTGGATGAGCCGATTGATTGGAATATCGCTTTCAATGCAATGCAGGTTCAGGATAAGTTCCTAAAAAAGCTGTTAGGCGGATTAATCAAATGGCGTGATGACAAGGCTATGAGAGATTGTGCACAAGAGTATATTCATGCGCTAGAGATAAGATGTACAAGTCCCAAGCAAAAAACCAGACAGCTTTCGGGCGGTAATCAGCAAAAGGTATGTCTTGCAAAAGCTTTTGCCATGGAGCCAAGCTTATTGTTTGTATCTGAACCTACAAGAGGCATAGATGTAGGAGCCAAAAAACTAGTTTTGGATGCATTAAGACGCTATAATGAGGAGAATAACACAACGATTGTAATGATCTCATCGGAGCTT
>MGOS01000126.1:6919-7981 GCA_001797185.1 Clostridiales bacterium GWB2_37_7 | reverse complement strand
AGAAGGTGAAAAGCAATGATGAGTGCTAAAAGTTTTATTAAGAGCTTTGGATGGCCGCGTATCATTATAGGCTTGTTCTTGGTATCATTGTTTGTAGCAGGACCGTTTTTTGGTGTATCAACGGACATGTCTTTTAATGATGTGATCGTGCGTTTTGGAATGAATGCTATTCTGGTTCTCTCTATGGTACCAATGATACAGTCCGGAACCGGTCTAAACTTCGGTATACCTGTTGGTTTGATTGCAGGAATGTTCGGAGCTGTAATGAGCTTAGAGTTTAACTTAACTGGAATTGTAGGAATACTTGCAGCCTTTGGAATATCGATGATTGCAGCTGCTATTTTGGGCTGGGGCTACGGCTTGCTATTAAATAGGGTAAAGGGAGACGAAATGATTATCGCTACTTATGTGGGATATTCCTTTGTCTTCTTAATGAATATTTTTTGGTTAGTGCTTCCTTTTAGAAATCCTGCCAGTGTACAAGGCTTCAAAGGCGAAGGACTTCGTGTAACCATTAGCGTTCAAGACTATTGGTATCATAAGATTAGTGAAATCCTACAAATTAAGGTAACAGAGAATTTTATAATTCCAACTGGAATGATATTATTCTTTGCGCTTATGGGTTTAATCGTTTGGGGGTTCTTTAGAACTAAAATCGGTACTGCCATAACTGCAGTTGGCTCTAATCCTGAGTTTGCCAGGGCATCCGGGATTAATGTAAATAAAATGAGAACTGTATCTGTAATACTTTCAACTATACTTGCAGCAATAGGAATGGTAGTTTACCAACAAAGCTTTGGATTCATACAAATGTATAATTCACCAATGGCCTTTGTATTCCCTTCTGTAGCAGCTATTCTACTTGGGGGGGCATCTGTAAACAAAGCTTCTATTGCCAATGTTGTTATAGGAACTATATTGTTCCAGGGAATACTAACCATGACACCATCAGTAATAAACAGTGCGATCAGCATAGATGTTTCTGAAATAATAAGAATTATTGTATCAAATGGTATGATAGTGTATGCTCTTACCAGGAAAGCGAGGTAGAAACATGAAGCT
>MGOS01000126.1:3899-6898 GCA_001797185.1 Clostridiales bacterium GWB2_37_7 | reverse complement strand
ACCACTTTCGGGGTATTCTGGAATATTTCTGGTTAGAGAAATAATAGCACGCCTTGCTAGAAATTCATTCTTTGTTTTGGCACTTTTGCTGCCTGTAATGGCAGGTATGGGTATTAACTTTGGAATGGTTTTAGGTTCTATGGCAGGTCAGATAGGGCTGATATTTATAACTGATTGGGGGATTAAAGGCGCTCCGGGGCTACTTCTTGCGATGTTGATTGCTACTCCGATTGCGATAGGCTTAGGTTATTTCGGCGGCGGTGTTTTAAATAGGGCAAAGGGTAGAGAAATGATAACCTCCATGATGCTGGGTCTCTTTATCTCAGGGATATATCAATTCTTCCTCTTGTACTTAAGTGGATCTATAATTCCAATAAAGAGTACAACCTTACTTCTATCAAGAGGATATGGCATCAGAAATGCAATAAATCTGGATGTTGCAGGTGGGTTTGACAATCTGCTATTATTAAAATTTGGTGGAGTATCTATACCTATTGGCACCTTCTTGATAATCGGTGCAATTTGTATATTTACTATATGGTTCAAGAAAACAAAGCTTGGTCAAGATATGAGAGCGGTAGGTCAAGACATGACAGTATCTGATACTGCAGGCATAAAGGTAGACAAGACTCGTATACAATCAATTATTATTTCTACAGTTCTTGCTTCCTACGGACAAATTATTTACCTGCAGAATATAGGCACCTTGAATACTTATAATGGAGCAGACCAGGCGGCATTATTTGCAGCTGCGGCATTACTTGTTGGAGGAGCTACTGTAAGTAAGGCTTCAATACCAAATGCTATAATAGGAACAGCTTTATTTCATCTGATGTTCATAGTTATGCCTATAGCAGGTAAGAATCTTACAGGCTCTGCAATGCTGGGTGAATATCTGAGAATGTTTGTTTCCTATGGAGTTGTTACATTAGCCTTGGTACTACACTCCTGGAAACGTCAAAAAGATAAAGAATTGGATAGAGCTTTTCTTAGAGCTGAAGCCAGTGGCAATGCAGCCAAATAAATTACATTATATACATCATAATTACATGTAAAATAACAATAGATTAATATAACGAGGCAAAAATATGTCCCTCACTTCTATAAGTGGCGGGTTCCGATTTCAGCAGCAGGAGGTGGGCATATATCCCCCTGCCTCGTTGAAACGCCTTGGGTAGTTTTTTGCAACAAGTGCAAAAAACTTTCAATAAATCTTGTTATAAAATGTTTCAGATATCTGGCTTGTCAAATTATGAAAGCCAGATATTTTTATAGATGTTTTGAAATAGCATAGCATGCTATTAAATGGAAATAACTATGCGATTATAGTATAATAAGTAGATGTAACATTGGTATTATAAAGGAAAGCGAGGATATTATGAAATTCAATAATGCTATAAATTCCATGAAAGAGGATATTATTAAAACTACGCAGGAGCTTATACGCTTCAATAGTGCAGAGACAACTCCCGAGCCTGGAGCTCCCTTTGGCAAGCCTATGAGGGATTGTTTGGATAGAGCCCTGAAGCTTTGTGAGGATTTGGGGTTTAATACAAAAAATGTCGATGGTTATGCAGGTCACGCGGAGTATGGCGAGGGTGAAGAAATAGTGGGGATATTGGTGCACCTTGATGTAGTACCTGAGGGCACCGGGTGGAGTGTGGATCCTTACAGCGGTCAAGTAATTGACGGGAAACTGTTTGGAAGAGGCTCCATTGATGACAAGGGACCTGCTGTAGCAGCAATGTTTGCCTTAAAAGCAGTGATGGATGCAGATGAGAAATTTAACAAAAGAGTAAGAATAATATTTGGCTGTGATGAAGAAAGCGGACGCTGGGACTGTATGAAGCGATATTTCCAAAGTGAGGAAATGCCAAGCTGCGGGTTCTCACCTGATGCGGATTTTCCTATTATCAATAGCGAAATGGGTATTACAATTTTTACTTTAAACAAAAAATTTATTCAACCGGATTCTGCTGCTTGCACAGGAATAAAAATCAAAACCATTAAAGGTGGCAATAGACCCAATATGGTACCGGATTTTTGTGAATGTGAATTAGATATGCAAAAGGACTTCACAGATAGAGTTCAAAAAACGGCTGACCTTATGAATGAGAAGCTAAATGCAAAGATTGAAATTGATTTAAAAGAAACAATATGTGTGGTAAAATCCTATGGAATATCAGCTCATGGCAGTACGCCTGAAAAGGGTGTAAATGCAGTTTCGCAAATGATATCCTTCCTAAGCAAGCTGCCTTTGTGTGCCGGCGAAAAGACAGACTTTGTGCGATTTATGGACAGCAGTGTGGGAATGGAAACGGATGGAACAAGCTTTGGAGTAAATATGGAGGATGAGGTTTCCGGTAAACTTGTATTTAATTTAGGAGTTTTTGAGTTGAATGATGAACAGGCTGCAGCAACAATCAATATCAGATATCCAGTTACTAAAACGAGAGATGAAGTTTATTCAGTTATTGATAAGAAAGCATCTGAAGCAGGAGTGGAATATAAAGAATTAACAGGCAAAGCACCTCTGTATGTACCAGCAGACAATTTCTTGGTGAAAAAGCTTAGTGATGTATACGAAAGAGTAACCGGTGACAAGACCAAGTTGATATCCATCGGTGGTGGTACGTATTCAAGAGCCATCAAAAACGCAGTGGCATTTGGACCATTATTTCCGGGACAACCGGAGCTGGCTCATCAAAAGGATGAATATGTTAGTGTTGAGGACTTGCTGAAATGCACGGAAATCTATGCAGAAGCAATCAGTGAATTAATAAAATAGAGGAAGCATGCCTTCTGATGCTGTTGAAGCTTTACGTAAGCAAATTCTTTCCTTGTGCAAAGAATAAATACAATATATAAAAATAAAAATGTTGACAAATGTAAATATTAGTAGTAACCTAGATTAGTAATTGTATTACAATATACAATTTTGACTGAATTTAACAAGATTTTAAGTAGAAGATCCACTTCTCACCTTACGACATTGTCAG
>MGOS01000126.1:0-3883 GCA_001797185.1 Clostridiales bacterium GWB2_37_7 | reverse complement strand
ATTTTTCGGAGGTGATACGTATAAGCAGCAATAAAGATCTACAAATCAATGAGGAAATTAGAGACCGTGAACTTAGAGTTATAGATTCTAACGGAGACCAATTGGGTATAATGTCCTCACGCCAAGCGATGGAACTTGCTTCAGAAAGACAACTAGACCTAGTTAAAATAGCACCTCAGGCCAAACCGCCTGTGTGTAGAATTATGGACTATGGTAAGTTCAAATTTGAACAAAGCAAGAAGGAAAAAGAAGCAAGAAAGAATCAGAAAATCACTTTGCTTAAAGAAATTCGCTTTACTCCAAATATAGAGGAGCATGATTTACATGTTAAGGCTAAAAACGCTTTGAAGTTCCTTGAGGATGGAGACAAAATTAAAGTTACAATAAGATTCAGAGGTAGAGAAGTTGATCATGCAAGCTTTGGTAATCAAGCATTGAATAAATTTATTGAAATTATTAAAGATTCATGTGTTATCGAAAAGCCTGCAAGGCTTGAAGGTAAGAACATGAGTATGACAATCGCGCCAAAGCAGAATTCATAAAAATTAACCCATTAATCATTTAATACTTAAATAACTAACGTAGATAGGAGTGGTTTAACAATGCCTAAACAAAAAACCCATAGAGCGTCAGCTAAAAGATTTAGCTTTACAAAGACTGGCAAGGTAAAGAGAGCATGTGCATTCAAGGCTCATATATTGACAAAGAAGTCGACAAAAAGAACTAGAAAGCTTAGAAAAGGCGGGTATGCCAGCGCTACAGAAGCAAAAATGATTAGAAGATTATTACCATATAAATAAGATACAGGGAGGCAGCAAAAAATGGCAAGAGTAAAAAGAGCGGTAAATGCACATAAAAAGCGTAGAAAAATAATGAAGCTTGCTAAAGGTTACTTTGGAGCAAGAAGTAAGAAGTATAGAGCAGCAAATGAAACTGTAATTAGAGCATTAAGATTTGCCTATATCGGTAGAAAGCTTAGAAAGAGAGATTTCAGAAAGCTTTGGATAGCTAGAATAAACGCAGCTGCAAGAGCAAATGGAATGTCTTACAGCAAGCTAATGAATGGCTTAAAGAAATCAGGTGTAGAAATCAACAGAAAGATGCTATCTGAAATGGCAATAAATGATGCAATAGGCTTCACAAATCTTGTAGAAGTAGCAAAAAAGCAATTAAATGCATAGGAATATATGAAATAGACCCCAAAAGGTCTATTTTTCTTTCTGGAAATAATAAATATATACATCATAATTTTTAAAAGATTATTATATAATCAGAGTAAAATATAGATAATACATAATATATAAAGCCTATTCATTTTATATTTTAAATTTGAAACTATTACATAAAATAAGATATATAGGTAAAGTTTCTTTATATTATACGGAGTGTTATAATATTATGATGTATAATAATATTGAATATTATTTTTGATAATTGAGGTGTTTCATATTTATACTTTAAATCAAATACGCAGAAGGTTCTATATATCACCAACACAAACAGTAGTTCTGAGCTTTGCTGTTATCATTTTGACAGGTGCAATATTATTGAATTTACCCTTAGCCACTAAGTCCGGAGAAAGTGTGGGTTTTATCAATGCTGTATTTACTGCAACCTCTGCAACTGCTGTAACCGGATTAGTAGTGTTTGATACAGGAACTTATTGGTCGGTTTTTGGAAAAATAGTTATTGCAACACTTATTCAAATTGGCGGTTTGGGTCTGATGACGTTTTCCACATTGCTTGCTCTGCTTATCGGAAGAAAGATTACCTTAAAGGAGAGGCTGTTAATTCAGGAATCATTTAACCAATTTGAATTAGAGGGAATGGTGAGATTAACTAAGAATATAATCATCACCACCTTTTCAATTGAATTCGTTGGAGCATTAGTTTACTCTACAGTATTTATTCCTCAGTTTGGTTGGGGAAAGGGCTTTGCCTTTGGCGTATTCCATGCGATTTCTTCCTTCAACAATGCAGGTTTTGATTTGATGGGTGAAATTTCAGGACCTTTCTCTAGTCTTACAAGCTATGTAAATAACCCGATTATCAATATTAATGCAATGATTCTTATTATAATGGGTGGTCTTGGCTTTTCGGTATGGATTGATTGTTTTTATGCAATAAAAAGAAAAAACATTAAGGAACTTTCGCTTCACTCTAAGGTAGTACTTTCTATTACAGGCGGATTGATATTGCTGGGAACAACATTCATATTTTTAATGGAGTTCAATAATCCTGCATCTATTGAAAATTTACCTTGGTCAGGCAAAATATTGGCTTCCGTATTTCAAGCTGTTACACCCAGAACGGCCGGCTTTAATACCTTGGATATAGCAGCTTTAACCTTGCCGACAAAGTTTTTGATAATTATTTTTATGTTTATAGGAGGCTCCTCTGGTTCTACTGCAGGAGGTATAAAAACTACTACTGCCGGTATACTGTTTTTTACAGTTTTATCAGTAGTACGAGGTAGAGAAAGTGCTGAGCTGTTTGGAAAAAGACTGCCTAAATATCTTGTTTACAGAGCCTTCTCAGTTGCTTTGATATCTTTTTTGCTGGTAGTTTTTACGACTATGACTCTTTCAATAGCAGAGGTACCTTACAATAAAACTGATTTTATGACACTGCTTTTTGAAGCTACTTCTGCCTTTGGTACGGTAGGATTATCCTTGAATTATACGCCGAATCTTACTACTGCTGGAAGAATTATTATTATTTTAACCATGTTTGCTGGAAGAGTTGGACCACTGTCTCTTGTACTTTCATTAGCACGCAGTGCTAATAAAAATAAGGGTCATATCAAATATCCTGAAGATAGAATAATGGTAGGTTAGGAGAGAGAAATTATGAAACAGTTTGTGGTTATAGGAATAGGAAGGTTTGGGAGCTCTTTAGCTCAAAGGCTTTATGGTTTAGGCCATGAGGTGCTGGCAATAGATGCAAACGAAGAAGCAATACAAAAGATATCCGATAAAGTAACTCATGCAGTTACTGCGGATGCCTCGGATGAGGGCGTACTCAAATCCTTGGGTGTAAGAAACTTTGATGTAGGAATTGTTTCTATAGGCTCCGATATTCAGTCCAGCATAATTATTACTTTGATGTTAAAGGAATTGGGATTAAAATATGTTGTTGCAAAGGCACAGAATGACTTGCATGCAAAGGTGCTATACAAGATAGGAGCGGATCGCGTAGTATTCCCTGAAAGAGATATGGGAGAGCGTGTTGCGCATAACCTGATTGCAACTAATATACTTGAATTTATTGAATTGTCACCAGAATATAGTATTATAGAATTCACCGTTCCACGCAACTGGATCGGCAAAAACCTTAGGGAATTAAATCTCCGTGTAAAGTATGGAGTTAACGTAGTTGCATTAAAAAATAAAAATACTGACGAGATTAATGCAGCTCCAATGGCTGATGTCGAAATAAGAGAAGAAACGATATTGGTGGTTATTGGAAGCAATGTGGATCTGAAAAGATTGGAAAAGAAAGCAGAGCTATAATGAGAGAAGTGATAACTAGCAATCAAAACAAGCATATCAAGCATGTTAAGTCACTACATACAAAAAAAAATAGAGATTGCTTAAATCAATATATTATAGAGGGCTATAAGCTTATAGATGAGGCTTTGAAATATCAAAGGTCCTTTAATATGCTACTGCTATGCCAGTCGGCTCTAAAAAGTGTGGAAGGCAATAAATTGCTTTATAAATGCGAAGAAGCTGGGATATCAGTATACGCTACCGAGGATAGAATATTTGCAGAAGTCAGCGAAATGGATACTCCGCAAGGAGTACTGGCTGTATTGTATAAACAGGAGCAGGATATTGTCAAGGTAGTAGAAATCTCTTGTTTTAATGTTGTTATTTTGGAC
>MGOS01000125.1:4723-26743 GCA_001797185.1 Clostridiales bacterium GWB2_37_7 | reverse complement strand
TCAACATTTCTAAGGGCTTTTGCGCTTATCTGCCTGGATTCTAATGCAATCCAGGCAGGTAGTTCAGAAGTGCTTGTCTCTAGAAAATTCAACACCTCCAGGTTGTTATTCAAGTCCATTGAAATACTTTGAGATTTCTCTGTTACCAAAAGCTTTTCGTATTGATCAATATCCTTTTGCATTGCTGTGATCACCTTTGAATGATCATCCTTACTATTCTGTAGTTCTATCAAATAAGCTTTTAAATTCGCTATTTCTTGTTGCACTTGCTTAGTCAGTACTAGTATGTTTTCTAGCTCACGTCGTGCATCTTCCACAGCATTCTTGCCATCCATTAACTGTTCTTCTAATAATTCACTATAATTCTTTACTTTCTCCCTTGCCCTATCATATCGCTTCCGAATTTTGTCCTTGATATCCGTGACAGCCTCTTCCTCTTCAGGAGTCTCCAAAGTGCCAAAATCAGCACCCCTGCATTCTTTATAAATCTCACGTAAGATTAAGCTTTCGCTAAAATCCATTAATTGGCTGTTCGAATTATAGGAGCTATCAAAGTTTTCCTTGTCAAATTTGTTTATTAGGTTTAACTGCTCTTGAAGCCTACTCAGCGCTTTCTCAATATTCTGCAGTTTTTTCTCTAAGGTAATTTTTTGTTTATAAGCAGATGCAAGCTCCTTGGAACTGGCTACACTTTTTATCTTTTCCATGAAGTTTTCAGCAAACTGTACAGGAGCTCGATATTTCATATATTCGATAATTTGCTGCCTCAGTATTTCATTTTCAGTAAAATTATAAATTGGGATAACTTCAATGTTCTCTAAATGATAATCATATAGATCTATAAAGTTTACTTTATTGAATTGATTATTTGCATAGAACAAGTTGGGATAGCGAGTAATCTGATGTTTCTTATCTAAATTCATTTCTTCGGTTATCAACTGATTAGTTAGATAATATTTAATATCTTCTTCCAGATAATTGCTGTCACTATTATGTAGCGCAAATAAACCATAATCCTTTTTCAGTGTTGTACTATATCCTGCCAATGCTGAACCTGCAGCAGTATTTGCAGCTCTTCTTAGCTGTATCTCAGCCGCTCTGATTCTAACAGTGTCCATAAGTACACCACTTAGCATGAATACAGCAGATAAGATTATGCTTAAATATATTGTTATAGCTCCATGATTTTTGTTTCTCATAGGAAGCCTCTTACCCCTTTGTTATTTTATTTACATAATCAATAATCTTATTGACAATCGTTTGCCACTTTCCTTCAAAGTCCTTAATCACTGGCACACTTAAAGCCGTTTCTAAGATAAAATCAGAATTGCGTATAAATTCTGCAGGATCATCTATTGTAGCTTCAGCTTGCACGCTTAATTCAATATTTTTATTCAATCCCCATATAGAAGTCAAAGCTCCCATAGGATTGTCATAAGTAGAATCAAGCACTACAGTGATTTTCCGGCTAATGATATTCCCTGTTTGTAAAATATCCAATGAGCTGTCTTTGATTTTTAAGACACTATTTTTTTGAAGTCTTTCTAGAGAAGCGGTTTTAAAATTGATTTGCTCAAACTCGAAATCCGATGTCCATCTTCTATACAGGTTTAAACCTTCAATGTTGGCTTTTGTAGTTTGTCCACTTACAAAGCCGGCTTTGTTATTGTAGTAGATTACAGCCACTCTTTCTGCAATGCTATTTGCAGATGTTTGCATAATGCAAGTTTGAAATATGATGAGCATGATATAAAGCATTATCATAACAGTGATTATTACGATAGGAATAATCATAGCAGCCTCAACAGCTATACTCCCTCTTGTGTGTTGTTTCACAGCTTTCAAGGCTGCACCTCCTTCATGAAAGATAAATATTTATGATCTATTGTGCTATAGGGGCTTGGTCTTGAATCTCTGAAGGGTTTACATCTGCATCAATAAAATTGTTAATGAGCTTTTTCACAAAGCTTACTATAGATTCCTTAAAAAGAAGCGCGATACCAACAAGTATAGCTATGATAACCACAATTTCTACTGTACTGATACCTTCTTCATCCTTTATAAAATTCTTTAAAACCTGAAGCATATTTTCACCTCCTTTATTATCACAAACTGCTTAATTGTAGAACTGCTGGTAAAACCACTATAATCAGAATTCCCACAAACATGATCATCATGGGTATTATAAGCTTGGCCGAAGCTTCTTCACCCAGCTGCCTAGCCCTCATTTTCCTGAGTTCCCAACACTCCTCTGCCTGCAGCCTTAGCAAAGGCACCATATCATCGCTTCCTTTTTTTAAATTTTGAATAATCAAGGTGACAAACTTGGTGATTTCTCTTACTCTGCATCTTCGAGCAAATTCTTCATAGGCTTCGACTTCAGGTTTCCCTCCTTGAATCTGTAGATATGTTATTTTTAGCTCTTGATATAATGGAGATTTTTTCTTGGTCTCTGAACATATTTTTTCCCAGGCTCTATTTATCGTCATACCGGCATTTACCAACAGCACCAACTTGCTTATCATATCAGGGAAATCTGCTCTTATTAATTCATATTTCTTCTTAAGCTTATTGTCCAAATCCTTATCACATATATAAAACACCAAAACAGGTGCACATAAGGTGAACAGGATATATCCAATATCAGCCGTCTGCGCAGCAGCACCTAAAAATGTAAGTATAACAACTGTCCCTATCATTAAACCTAATTTATTTCCAAAATAAAGTCTCATGTGGATATCTGTGTAATTCTTTCCATGCAGACCCGCTAACGTTTTGATCACCCTTTTATCATACCTGCTGCTATATCTATATTTGAGCAAATCTAATATAAATAAAGTGATTGGCAATATGGTATGAATACTAGATTCCTTAACTTCTCGTGTTTCTCTTATTGCTATATACTTGTCCTTGGATAAAACATAAAGTATCAAGAGTACTAAAATCTGAAAAATAAAGAGAATCCACATTATCACACCTCAATATTTGTAATTTTTTCTGATATGAAATATGCAATTACAAATAATGTTATACTAATTGTCATTACGAGCCTTCCAATTATTTCAGTAAAAACAGGTCGCATAAAGTCCTTTGCAGAGGTAGAGAGCATTAATATCAATATGATTGGCATGATGGATAGAATTTTCTGCTCCAATTTCTTCTCCGCAAGTATACCTCTAATATCATTTAATACCTCGATTTTGTCAGATATGATATCTGTACTACTTTTTATTGCACTTATTAGATGAAACTTTAATGTAACTACCGAAATTCCCTTTTTTATTAAACCTACATCGTACATACTTCCTGTTTTAACGCGCAATACCTTAAGCCCACGTTCTATTTTAAGTTGCGTCTTTTCATACGCACTGTCTCCATCAGAAGCCACAACTATAATTTCATTTCCACTATTGTTTAACTCTTCAGCTAAGTCGGTATATATAGTTGAGTTTTGTTCTGGACGCGGGAAAACATTTGATATATATAAGATTTTAATTTTCCTCACCTCCTTAAAATAATCATTAAGCCTTATTTATCCACAAATGATAAACTGAACTACATGAATCATATTGAAAACCACATGTTGAATAGAATCGTATTGCAATACCGTTATCTATTTGAGTTCCTACTTTTAATCTTTTAATACCTTGCTTATAAATAAATGACTCCAATTCTGATATCAACGATTTACCTACTTTTTGTCCTTGGTATTTGTCATCTACAGCTATCAATTCAATAGTAACATAGCTTTCCTCAGTATTTATTGAAAATAATATATATCCGACAACTTCATCATTTCTTTTTGTCACTACAAAATACTTATTAGCTTGTCCAAAAGCACATTCTGTCCAATGCAAATAAATATTCTCTGCTTTATCTTTTGGTAATGCAGGATCATTGAAAAATCTAGAATATTGAAAAGCTGCCTTTGCGATATCAACTACGCTTTCATTTCTCGGATAAAGATTATATATTTGTGTTAGCTCATCAGTAAAATCTGATTCTTTTGTAATTTTTCTAGTAAACTGTATGTTCATATCCGTAAGAAATGCATTAGACTTACTGCCAATCCAATGATTATTTTCTTTGAGATTTCCAATATTTGATATAGTCACAAATTGAAATTGCTTGGAATATTCTAAAATATTATCTTGTTCTTCTTTAGAAACAATTCCCTTTAGAATAACTCTTGCTGATTTTACTTTAAAATAATCAGTATCCCAGTCCAGCGGAAAGCAATCAAATTTTTCACCACTAAGCTTTAAAGTATTGCTCATTGTTAACCTCGCCTTGTGCATTAATAGTTTTAGTAGATATATATATTCCTTTTCTAAAAACTATGGTCTCAACTGTCTTAAACAAAATCTTTATATCTATTAACAATGAAATATTATCTACATAATATACATCGTGTCTTAATCTCTCTTTCCACTCTGTTGAATTTCTAAAATAAGCTTGGTTATAGCCACTAATACCTGGCAATACTTCAAGCTTTCTTACTTGATCACCTTCATAGTAATTAATGTGCTCAGGTAAATCAGGTCTCGGTCCAATAAAGCTCATGTCGCCAATTACTACATTAATAATTTGAGGTAATTCATCAAGGCTCGACTTTCTTAAGAATTTGCCTATCTTAGTCAATCTTGGATCATTGTCTGAATTAAAAGTCGAACCATCTTCATTTCTAATATCCGGTGCATTTACCTTCATTGATCTTAATTTATACATTTTAAAAACTTTCTTATCTTTTCCTAGTCTTTTACCAAAGTAAAATACAGGTCCTCTATCTTCCAATTTTATTAATAGCGCACATAATCCTATAACAGGAAGAACAATTGGCATTAGCATCAAAGCAAATACAAAATCAAATATTCTTTTAGCATATTTTTTATACATCGAATTGCCTCCTATACTAGCCAAGAATTTCTTTCAGACTACTAGTCACATACTCCACTTGCTCATCCGTCAACAAGGTATGTAACGGCAAAGTAATCTCATTCTTATACATCTCAAATGCATTCGGATAGTCTTTAATATCAAAACCAAGATTCTTATAAGCGGTATGCATTGGCAACGGTTTGTAGTGTACATTTGTCGCAATACCCTTCTCAGCCATCTTCTCAATTACATTATTTCTAAAGGCTTCATCTTTATCGGAAAGCCTTACCAAATATAAGTGACCACTAGAAGCATAATCCTCTCCATAATGTTTTAAGCTAAAAGCACCACTTTTTTCTAAAGCTATGTCGTACATCTCTATAATTTGTTTTCTTCTTTTTAATATTTCGGGATATCTTTGTAATTGCACAAGCCCTAAAGATGCCATTAAATCTGTCATATTGCATTTGTAAGCAGGATATATAATATCATACTCCCATGCGCCTAGCTTCGTTTTGGCTAATGCATCCTTTGATTGACCGTGAAGTGATAATAACATAAACTGCTTATATATCTCTTCATAATCAAAACCAGGTACATCTCTCCAAGTAACTGCGCCACCTTCAGCAGTTGTTAAATTTTTTACTGCATGAAATGAAAAGCAGGTAAAGTCTGCAACTTCACCACTCCAGTTTCCTTTATATTTAGCTCCAAATGAATGTGCAGCATCGGCGAGAACGATCACCCTGCCAAATGACTTCTGAATTTCATTTATTGGACTAAAAAGACTTCGCTTTTTGTTTACAACTTCAAACACCCTATCATAGTCACACATCACACCAGCGATATCAACAGGAATTATTGCCTTAGTTTTTTCTGTAATAGCTTGTTCTACTTGATTGTAATCCAAATGGAAGGAATCCTTTGCAGTATCGACTAAGACAATTTTTGCCCCAACATGATGGATCACACTTGCCGAAGCTGAGTAGGTGTAAGCGGATGTAATAACCTCATCACCTGCACCAATCCCTAATAGTCTAAGGGTCATCTCCATAGCAGCCGTAGCTGAGTTAAAGCAAACTGCTTTTGAAGTATTTATATAATCTGCTATTTTCTTTTCAAACAATTTCGTTTTAGGTCCAGTTGTAATCCAACCTGATTTTAATGTGTCCACAACTTCGTTTATTTCAGCTTCTGAAATGTCAGGAGGAGAAAATGGTATTTTCATATAATGCTTTTCCCTTCTTATCTTTATTTATCTATCATACATACATAACTATCATATTAACAATACATGAAATAATAATTATCCCTTTACTTGTTAGCTATAATTTGTTTTCCAGACGACACCCAATATTCTTTAAAAAACACTATAAACACGCTCATCATAATACCTAGAACACCAGCAATTGCAAGGTTAAGTAATCTACCAGATCCTTTTGGTAATTCTGGTATAGCAGCTTGGGAGATTATATTGATTGTTGAATCGCCTATTTCAGTAGATTCTGCTATTCTTATTTCTTCATACTTATTTAAAAATGTATCATAGGTTCCTTGAGATAGCTGAACTTTTCTTTGTAACAATGCTTGGTTGTATTCTTTATCTGCTAATTCAAGCTGCATATTTTCAAGTTCTATTTGTGTTGTATTAATCTTTGTATTTATCATAGCAATCTCTCCAGAAAGCTCCGAAGCAGCTATCTTATAGTCTGAAACCTTAGTTTTCAGGTTAATATATCCTTCATTGATCTCTTCACTTTTCATAGTTATTTGCGCAACATCCTTCATGGAGGTATCGCTTGTTTCTGCAACAATTTGGTTAAACAACGGGTCTTGTCCTACTGACTTCTTCGTTACAATCACTTGCGGTGTATTCTTTAACTCTTGTTCTGAGACAATTAAACCTGCCTTAACTTTATTTAATTCTACTTCCTTTTCTACCAACTGTGTTTTAAAGGTTGTAAGCATTAATAGCTTTGAATCAAATTCTTGTCTTAGCTCATTAGTCCCTCTTGGCTGTGATAGAAACTCTTTTAGTTCTAATCTCGATTCATCTAGATTCTTTTTTTCAACTTCCAGTTGCCCTTGTAAAAATTGTGAGGACTTTGATGCTTGCTGCCTAGTCATATCTGTTATAGATTCAGTAAATTCCTTAGCCAAGGTATTCGCTATATCTGCCGCTAGCTTTGGATCCTTGTGAGTTACCTTTACCGCTATCAAATTTGTATCTTTTAAGGTTTCCAGCGCTACCATTTCTCTCAGTTTACTGCGATTTATTTCATACTTCCCTAATTCCATATCGTCTATGACTTGTTGTAATATTTTAGAGCTCTTTATCTGCTCTTTATAGGTTTGTATCGTCATAGTCGGATAAGCTGATATGGTATCTAATATATCTGCTAAATCTTCTTTGTCACTCTGTAAAGTAGTTAACTTATCTGTTGCTAAGGATGCCATTAAGATGGTTTTTGCCTCATAAACTGGCTCTTGAATAAAGAAACTAAAAATACCGGAAAACATAAGACTTATTGCAGTTATTATAGCAATGAGCCTCCAGCCCTTCAGTAAGACCTCAATGATTTCCCTTAAGTTAATTTCGGTATAGTTTTCATTCATTTGTTGCATGGGGTTGTACCTCACTTTCATGTATTCCTATAGTTATATTACTTCAAATTCAACTTATTACTTAATTTGACACTGCAACTTCGTGATTAATATAGTTATATGTGCCGATTACTGCGGATAGACAATTTTTAAGATTGTCAATATCGCACATACATCCTTCAATTGAGTCGATATGGTTCAGCATTTCCATATAGCTTATTTCTAAGGGTTTTGCTACAAATATATGTTCATGCTTTGTAGTCTTAATTCCTTCTTCAGCAAGTAAAAGCTCTTCATATAACTTCTCACCTGGTCTAAGACCTGTATACTCAATCTCAATATCGACACCTGGGATATATCCGGATAATCTTATTAGGTCCCTTGCCAAATCGTCAATCTTCACTGATTCTCCCATATCCAGTACAAATATCTCCCCTCCGGAAGCCATTGCACCAGCTTGTATCACTAGTTGAGCCGCTTCCGGAATCGTCATAAAGTATCTTGTTATTTGAGGATGAGTTACGGTAACAGGTCCGCCCTGAGCTATCTGTTTTTTGAATAAAGGAATAACACTTCCATTGCTGCCTAGGACATTGCCAAACCTCACTGCGACAAATTCCGTCTTGCTTTGCTTGTCTAAGGACTGAATGATCATCTCAGCAAATCTTTTTGTAGCACCCATTACATTTGTTGGGTTTACTGCCTTGTCTGTTGATATAAGTACAAATTTCTTTGCTCCAAACTCATCTGCACATTGTGCTACATTAAGTGTGCCAAATACATTATTTTTAATAGCCTCTACTGCATTTGACTCCATCAAGGGAACATGTTTATGGGCAGCAGCATGAAAAACCATCGAGGGTTGATATTTTTTAAATATCTCTTGCAGCCTTGCTTTGTCTCTTACAGACGCAATTATTACATCAAAATCTAATTTATCCTTATATGTATGTTTAAGCTCGTTTTGCAAGTCATATGCATTGTTCTCGTAAATATCTAGTATCAGCAATTTTTTAGGCTGAAACCTAGCGATCTGACGACACAGCTCTGAGCCTATTGAGCCGCCGCCCCCAGTAATTAATATCACCTGGTCTTTTATACAATCTGATATTTCTTCGGTATTAAGCTTGACCTCTTCTCTCCCCAGTATATCCTCTATACTAACATTTCTAATCTTTCTTATGGATACCTTATCATTTATTAACTCATACATGCCAGGCAAGGTTTTAAGCTTACACTTTGTTTTCTTGCATATATTTATGACCTCTGATCTTGTTTGTTTTGAAGCTGAGGGCATAGCTATAATAATCTCGCTAATATTATACTTCTCCACCAGCTCAATGATCTTATTCTTGCCACCCTTAACAGGCACACCGTGAATTTTAGCCTTATGCTTCCTTTTGTCATCATCCACTACCACTACGGGCGAATATGAGAATCCATCATGACTCTGCATCTCTCTTATCACCATTGATCCTGCATCACCTGCTCCAATTACCATTACCCTTACTTTATCATTTTCAGGTATAATGATTCTTTTTGCTCTTCTTAATATCCTATAACTAAATCTGCTGCCCCCTACAAATAATAAAACCAGCATAAATGTTATGATGTATACCGATCTTGGCAAAGGCATGTGCAGCAAAAGACCTATGGGGTAGCTTCCGACGCTGCCAACTGCAGCAGCTAAAAATACCTGTATAAGCTCGTCTATGCTTGCATAAGTCCACAAACTCGTATATAGTCCAAATATATAAAATATAACTATATTAAATATAGTTAATAATATGCTCGTGTTTAAAAACACATTTATATACTGTGCCGGGATTATTCCTTCAAATCTAATAATTAAAGCCAGATAAATTGCTGTATTTAGCAATATTATATCCGTTATTAATAATAGTGCTTTTCTGCTATATGCCTTCATATATTCCCCCCTCCAAGAAGCTATATGTCTCGTCTTAATCATGATTAATTATATGATCTATGGAATCTATAACAATTAATTATTGCTTATCCTGTTAAACTTATATCATATATAGTAATTTCCTCTAACATTATTATACACGGAATGACAGGCTTTGTCCATTTTTTTGACTTACCAAATTGGTAAATATTATGCAATTCAACTATTAAGAGGTAATAATTAACTCCTTACCGGACTCTTGCCGCCATTACCGACAAAATCCTCTAAAGCTGTTAACTAACTCATATATGCAAAAAAATAAAGAGCAAGTATTGACTACTTTGCCCTTAAAAAATTTTATTTAATTCGTCTCATAATGATTTCGTCCTGCCTTGAAACTTCTTTTTCAATACGCTCTAATATGTCAGTGTGCTGTTTATATCCATCAAATAAGGCTTCAACTTTCGGATTTAATTCATTCTCCATTCTTACGATATCACTCTTATCAGCCTTTTCATCAAGCTTCCTGTTTAGCTCGTTGAATTGTTTGTTTAGCTCATTGAATTGTTTGTTTATTTCACCAAACTTGCCTGTCATTTCGGAATACATTTTGCTCATTAATTCAAAAACTTTATCTTCCAAGAATATCACACCCCTTTTGAATATTATATCACAAAATTGGCTAGTTTATATTCATTTTTCTTACCTTGGTAAATTAAGAATCTATAAGATTAAGAGAACCTGTAAAATATTTTAGTGAAATATTTATGATAATATTATATAAATTTAACTAAAATACCATTTATTTTAATAAAATATTAAAAAATATGAATAAAATATTGTTGTTTTAATAAAATATTAGTATAATGGGGATAAATAGGAGGTGATTCTGTGTTAGAACAAGAATTGTTGCAATTAGTGAAAAAGGTTACTTCTGAAAAATGCGAAAGGCAGCATATAGAACTCAAGAAGGCAGCGGGAGGTACACCGTCAAAACTTTATGATACTTTATCAAGTTTTTCCAATCAGCTTGATGGAGGCATAATTATTTTTGGAATTGACGAAGATGCTGGATATGATGTGGTAGGTGTGTATGATGCCCAAGATCTTCAAAAGAAGGTGATGGAACAATCCTTGCAGATGGAACCTGTAGTAAGACCATTGTTTACGGTTGCTCAAATAGAAAATAAATTGGTAGTCAGTGCAGAAATTTCAGAATGCGATATTTATGACAAACCATGCTTTTATAAAGGTGCAGGAAGATTGCGAGGATCTTATATACGTGTTGGTGATTCAGACCAGCCTATGACGGAATATGAAATATATAGTTATGAAGCATTTAAAAGAAGAGTACACGATGAACTTCGTACTGTTGATAGAGCAACAATAAGAAACCTGTCTGAGGACAATGTGGTGGAGTATCTGATAAAGCTACGTAGGCAAAAACAGAATCTAGTGAATCTCGAGGGCGAACGAGTATTAGAAACTCAGGGTATGTGTCAAGGTGATCTCCCTACACTAGCAGGATTAATGCTGCTTAGCGAATATCCCCAAGAATTTTTTCCACAGCTTAGTGTTACTGCGATGGTAGTGCAAGGAAAAGAGATAGGAGATCTTGGTGATGAGGGTGAACGTTTTGTAGATAACAAACGTATAGAAGGCACTATACCACAGATGCTAGACGGTACAATAGCTTTTGTACGAAGAAATATGAAAGTGAAAACCATAATAACGGAAGACGGAATCCGTGCGGATAAACCTGAGTACCCAATAAAGGCAGTCAGAGAAATCATACTAAATGCGCTCATACACAGGGATTACAGTGTGCATACAGATCGTTCCCCCATACGTTTGGTAATGTACGAGGATAGAATAGAACTAGAAAATCCAGGTGGACTGTATGGGAGAATAACTGTAGACGATTTGGGCAAGGTATCTGCAGATACCAGAAATCCTTATATAGCAGGAGCATTAGAAATAATGATTAATACAGAAAATCGCTTCTCAGGTATTCCCACAGTCATAACAGAACTTAAAAAAGCGGGGATGCCGACCCCTATATTTATAGACAGACGCGGAGTGTTTAAGGTTATATTTTATAAAAAGGAAGCTGTCCAGAGTAAAGATGCTGATATGGAACAGGAGATTTTAAATTACTGTATTACGCCACGTTCTAGGGAAGAACTTGCAGAGAGATTTAGATTTGAAGCACCAACTTATTTTATTAAGACCTATATTGCTCCATTGCTTGCAGGTGGGAAAATAGAAATGACTATGCCAGATAAGCCGAAGAGTAAGTTTCAAAAGTACTATTCGAAGACATAGTCCCATATACTGAACTAGGAAAAATCCAGTACCTAAAGAACTGCTAGAAACGCATAACTTAGAATCAATATAGTAAGGGATATACTTTAAAGTAGCACAAAACAAAGCCACTTACTTCATTTAATATCAAATAAGTGGCTTTAAAACTGTCTATCTATTCATATCTCAAAGCTTCAATAGGATCCAGCTTTGCAGCTTTGTTGGCCGGATATAATCCGAAGAAAATGCCAACTGCTGATGAGAATCCAAAGGATATTAGGATAGTCTGCAGTGATATTCCGGGGCTTACATTGATAAGCTTGCCAGCAAGCCATCCCAAGGTTATTCCCAGGGTCATACCGATTGCACCGCCGATTAGACAGAGTATTAAGGATTCTGTCAGGAACTGAAGCATGATGTCCTTCTTCTGCGCTCCCAAGGCTTTGCGGATACCTATTTCTCTTGTTCTCTCCGTAACCGATACCAGCATGATATTCATAACACCTATGCCTCCTACCAATAAGGAAATACCAGCGATAGCGCCTATTACCAAGGTAAAGGTCTGCAGCACATTGTTTATTATATCCAGCTCCTTAAAGCCTTCCTCCGCTGCATATTTGCCTTCGTTTCTGTGAGATTTTTCCAATAATTTCACAATCTTGGAGGCTATCTCTGTAGATTTCTCCATATCAGTTACGGTAACAGCCATAAAGCTTATCTCAGTACGATTCAAAATTTTGTCGCTAATGGTTATTGGAATATATATCGTAGCAGGCATGTTGTCTCCGAACAATGCTGCCATGCCTGAGTTAGAGGACTTGGTAACACCTATTATGGATACATTGAGGTTGTTGTTCCCTACTGTCAGCTTTACTCTTTGTCCTACAGCACTTTGATTGCCAAACAGCTTTTTGGCAGAAATATCATCTATTACTATAACATTACGAAGGGTTTGCACATCTCTTTCGTTTATGAACCTACCCTCCAGCATATCCGTCTTGACCAATTCAGTATAAGATTCATTGATTCCGTTGATGGAAGCATCCTTTGATTTGCTTTCTGTCTTTACTGCGCCAAAGTCTCCATTGGAAAGTGTTACTGTGTCTACCTCGGGGATTTTTTCCTTTAGCAGCTCGGCATCTCTCATGGTGAAGTAATCTCTGGTCTCGACGTTGTTGTTCCGCGCCTTTACGCTTACGTTGATTACATTGGTTCCGATATTTTCAAATTCTCCTGTTATGGCTTTTTTGCCGCCCTCACCGATGGAAACAATGGTGATGACGGAGGATATCCCTATGATGATTCCCAGCATCGTGAGGAAGGAGCGCATTTTGTTTGCCATTACACTTTGAAGAGCGGATCTGAAGCTTTCCATAATGCTCATGCTAATTTCCTCCCCCCAAAATTCTGTTTTGATTTATTTTGTCTGAAATGATCTGACCATCTCTAAATACAATGCTTCTTTTGGTATGCATTGCAATATCCTGCTCATGTGTAACCATTATGATGGTTGCACCTTCATTGTTCAAGCCTTCAAATATACCCATTATCTCTTCACTGGACTTTGTATCGAGGTTGCCTGTGGGCTCATCTGCCAATATGATTGCAGGATTGTTGACGAGAGCTCTCGCTATGGCTACTCTTTGCTTCTGTCCGCCGGACAGCTCATTGGGTCTGTGATCCATCCTGTCCTCTAGACCAACACGTGCTAGAGCAAGCTTGGCAGCCTTTGCTCTGTCTGCTCTGCTAAAGCCTGCATACATCATGGGGAGCATGACATTGTCCAGTGCGGTAAGTCTGGGGAGAAGATTAAAGGCCTGAAACACAAAGCCTATCTTTTTGTTTCGAACGATTGCCAATTCTCTATCATCCATGGTAGAGACGTCCTGACCTCCCAGTATATATCTACCCTCTGTCAGTCTGTCCAAACACCCTAATATATTCATCAGAGTTGACTTGCCGGAACCAGACGCACCCATAACCGCCAGATATTCTTTCTCATTGACCTCAAAGTTTACACCCTTTAGGGCTTCAACCTGGATCTTGCCGGTATCATAAGTCTTCCGTAGGTTTTCTATTTGTATGATCATCTTACTTACCACCTGCCGCTTTCACTCTGTCTCCTTCTTTTAATGCTGCAGGAGGGTTCTTGATATATGTCTCATTGGCTTGCAAGCCATCTAGTATCTGTATATCAAACTCTGTTTCTGTGCCTGTTTTTACTATTCTTTTTGCAGCCCTGTTGTCTTCTACTATGTAGATAAAGCTATTGTCATCCTTATCCTTTTGTATTGCTTCAAGATTGACTGCCACAGTTTCCTTTATTTCCATTAGTATTATTTCGACATCAGCTTCATAGCCCACCTTGATTTTATCATCCGGATTGCTGATTACTACCTCGATATCTACCTTGGCTTCTTTATTTGTACCTGTATAGGTAATTTCCGCCGCTTCGCCAATGCCGATTACTTTTCCATCATAGCTTTTGTCCAAGCCCTTTACCGTTATGACAGCCTGTTGCCCCTCATTTATTTGGATGGCATCGTATTGGCTCACACTTACATTAACCTTGTATTGCGATAGGTCATATACTGTTATCCTGTTGTTTTCTTGTGTAGGATATTGATTTGGCTTTATATTGAGCTTTACTATTTTGCCGTCAATGTTTGCCTTAATCTCACCTGTCTCAAGTTTGCTCTCAACGTTTTGTATATCAGCCTTGGCGCCTTCCAGCTGTTTTGTAAGCTGCTGCACTTGATTGCGCTGCTGATCTACTTGAGACTTATTGTCTACGTTGTAATCTGATAAATTCAATTTTGCATTCTCCAGCTGTATCTCAGCCAGCTTGACTTGATTTTCCAGGTCAGCTGCTGTCTTGAGGGATGCATCGTATTCTTGAGTGGAAATGACTCCATTGTTGAATAAAATTTGGTTTTGATCCAATCTGTTTTTTGCTTCAGCAAGATTGCTTTTGATGGTGTCCAAATTGATCTGCGCTTGCTGTACTGCGTTTTCTACATTCTTCTTATTGCTTATGCTTTTTACATTTACCAGGTTGTTCAGGTTGCTTTTTGCCATGTCAAGATTAAGCTTGGTGATCTCATAGCTCATCTCAGCCTTATCCAGCTGATATTTATAGTCGGTGGTATCTATCTTTGCTATTACAGCCCCCGCTTTGATTTGCTGACCCTCAGCCGCCAGTACCGCTGTCACCTTCTGCATATTGCTTAGGGTTATGTCTTCCTTGTTGTTGGCTTCGATATTGCCTGTTACGGCGATAGATTGAAGCAAGTCCATTTTGGCAGCCTTTGCAACATCAACCTCTTTGATGCTGCCTTTGCTTGCCGAGACTACTTTGACAATTGTTAATATAATTGCTAGCGCTACTATGCCACCAATTATAAAAAAAGTCTTTTTGTTCTTCATTCCAGGTCTCCTCTCAAATACAATTACATTATTTATCTTTATATTACATATTTTATACGTAAAAGTTTTGAAAAAGTTTTGAAATTTATTAAAATTTAATTGTATTATGCAATATATAGATAGAACATAGTTGAAACAAACAGCTTCAAAAACATCAGATAGAAATCAATGTCAGCAAAAGAACAGCATACTTACCAGGCGAATATTGTATTTGTGTTGCAACATTCGATGAAATATTTACAAAAGGCAAAGAATTAGGATTGTAGCGGGAGTTTTTCATTCCATTACTAATCATATATATATGTTAACTTTTTCTTGCATAATTGTACAATGTATTGTACAATATAAATGTGGAGGTGATTTTATGATAGCGACAAGTTACTCGATTGTAAGGCAGAATTTTAAAGATTACTGTGATAAAGCAACAAATGACTTCGAAACAATTATTATTACTCGTGAGCGTGGTGACAACGTAGTTATGATGTCTGAATCCGAATATAATAATCTGTTAGAAAATTTATATGTGAGAAGAAATCCCATCTATTATAACGAACTTTTAAAGTCCATTGAACAACTAAAAATGGGCAAAGGACAGAAACGAGAGTTAATCGATGAGTAAGGTTTTTTCAGATATAGCGTGGGAGCATTATTTACATTGGCAATCAGAGGATAAAAAAGTATTAAAGAAAATCAATGAGCTAATAAGAGATATAGAAAGAAATGGGAATGAAGGAATGGGAAAACCAGAACCTCTGAAGCATGAGTTGTCTGGGTATTGGAGTAGAAGGATTACAGATGTTCATAGGCTTATTTATAGTATTGATGATGAAAACATCTATATTGCAAGCTGCAAAGGACATTACAATTAATGAAAATAATCTAACCGGAATAACAGGATTGCTTATTCCGGTTAAATTATTTTCATTGCTGCTCATACCCCTAATTACTTACCCTAGAGAAATATCCTTCAGTCCTTTCTCCCTAATCAATAACAGCAAATGCATCTATATTAAATTGTTCATTTGCTATGGTCTTTATACTTACTGTAAGCCCGCTGGCAGCTTCTGGAATATAGACGCTAATTGAATTTTCTTCAAACTGGAAGGGCGGTGAAAACCTCTCTTTTGTCGTAGCGATTATATCATTCATTTTTACTCTCGCGCTGACAAACAGATCTGCATTGTCTGTAATCTTCCTGCCATAAAAGCTAATGCGGATTATTTTACCTTTCATATTTCCATTCTTCAACAGTGAGTCCAAATTAATCCACAGTCCTGCATCCTTGTCTGAGTTGTTGCTGACTACCAAGGAGCTTGCTTTATCTACCGAAAGCTTTTTGTTGTGTGAGGTTTCTACTCCTCGGTCTTTACCCCAGACTACACTGTTTTTGTCTGTATACCCCGACCTGCTTACATCGAAGCTGCTTTCAAACAGCTGCTCGTATGTTGCAAGAAGGTTGAATTTTATATCACCAACTACTGGCGAAGCAACTACTATATCATCCTTTGAGCCGTTGTCAATAGTACTATAATTCTCTTTGATGCTTACAGTCTTTGTGGATACCATTTCCTTATTGCCATTGTATTTTATACTGAGCTTTACATCGTAGTCGCCTCCAGCACTTGCATTAACACTAATTTCATCACTGGTTTTTTTGTATAAGGCTTTGTCATTCTTGTATACTGTCCAAAGCAGTTCTGTAATCAAACCATAGGGATCATACTTCTCCCGATCGTATTCAGCAACTATTTTTTTTGTATTTTTGTCGCTTTCAACTTGTACGGTGAAGTCGCCCTGCTTCAATTGCATTTCACTATCGTTAATGGTGAGTATTTCTCTTGTATCCTTTAGCTTAAGTACAATGAGCACATTATTCTCTGTTTCACTTACGGACTCTCCCATCTTGGATTGCAGCCTCGCTACCTTTTCCTTCACACGAACAGGATCTATGCGCTCTGTCTTTGTAATGTTTTGCTCTCCCTTGGTTACGACAAGAAAATTATCTGCAGCCAGCTCGTATTCCTCATTGTCTTCATACATTCTGGCGAGGTTATAGTAATACTCTACAGCAGGCAGCTTCTCTAAGGCTTTTTGCTGAAGCTCTATGGCTTTCTCCATGTCTTTTTCTCTGTATGCACTGACTGCTGCATTGTTATAGGCTACAGAGTCATTTGGATTGAAGCTTGTCACCTTAATGAAGCTGTCCATAGCCAAGTCATAATTTTGAAGATTGAACTGACTGATTCCCAATCGGAAATATGCGTGAAGCTTCTGCTCCGGGTTTAACGTATTATTTAGAGTCATAGTAAGATAAGCCTTCGCTGCAGCTTCAAAATCGCCATTCTTGAATAGACCATCGGCATTCATAAGCAAGGTCGCAAATCCCAAATTTGACCTAGTCTCACTGCTTACAACGGGCTTATTGAAGCCTACTATAAACTTATTGATGTATTTCCCTGTTATATCTGAAGTTGTGATCAGTATTATCAATATAAATACAATCAAAACTGCTCTTTCAAAGGTAAGCTTCCGCACAGTAATTCCCCCAAAATATCTTCTTAGTACTATTGTAACCTATTCTGTGATGCGTTGCAAATACTTGATTTTTAGGCTTAATGAGAAAAAACCTGTTGTATTTCTACAACAGGTTTTGATTAGTAATAATTATGGTTGTGGAACTAATACTAAGTCTTCAACAGTAAATGAGCTTGTGAATGCATTAGCCTTAGTTTTGTTTAGGTCTCTAATGTACTTAATAGTATCATTTGAGTAAACCTTGTAGTTTCCAACCTTAGCCTTTGAAGTGTTTTCAATTACTACAGTAATAACCTTATTTAAAGATGTAGTTGTGTAATCCACTCCTGCTACAAGTACATCACCCTTTGAGTTCTTAACAACTAAGTCTTGTGCAAACAAGTAATCAACGCTATTATCTAAGTTTTCGTCAAATTCAATTGTGAATGTCTTTTCTGCAGTCTTAGCTATCTTATACTTGCTGCTAACCTTAGCAATAGTTGGAGCATAGCCATCTTTTACACCTGCTTTTGCAAATGTGAAGGCATCTACCTTTGTTCCAGAAATTGTTTCAAACTTTTTATCAGCTAGCATTACAGTTATATCTGTATAAGCTGAATCACTAAGCTTTAAGCTTGATGGAAGTATACCAGTGATGACTGTTTTACCGTCATCAACACTCCATGATTTAATTGAGTATAGGTCGCCTGAAGCTGCACCATTTACAACAGTGATGTATGACTTGTTAACAGCCTTTAACTCACCATTGATTGTGATCTCAATTGTCTTCTCTGCTATTGTCTTAACAGCTGTTATTATTGGTGAAGTTTCTTTTGCTACTAGCATATTAGTTAATCCGAATACTTCAGCCTTGTTTCCAAGAGCATCTGCTACTCTACCAATAACTAGATATACATCTGCTGCTAATCCTACGCCGCCGTCTCCAGCAACATCGAATAAACTAGCATCATCAAGAGTAATCTTTATCTTGTCGTTGCCGCCGAAAGTAGCAATCTTATCATCTTTACCAAGATCATAATATACGTTATTTCTTAGTAATTGGTAATTGTCTTTGTTAAGAACTGAGTAAGTTCCTGATGTAGCCATATCATCTTCGAAAGTAACGTAGATGTAGTCTTTTTCAGTAGCAAGATTCTTATTAACACCAATTATAGTTGTTGTATCAGTTTCAAAGTTTGGTGCAATTTGATCTTTAACAGTAACCTTCTTTGTAATTTTTGCAATTTCATTTTCTTCTAATGCTTTGTCAACTACGTCTTCTATAGTGATTGATAATTCGCCGTTGAACACTTCATCAAGTTTTAAAGTTACATAATACTCATCATCATCATTAGTATTTGGATAATAGGTAACATATGAGAATGGTACATCTTCACCATCTTCATTTACTATTGTGAAGTTATCTTCATCTACTGTCTTTATATCTTCACTGAAGTAAATTTTGATAGTTTTTTGGTCTTCTTCAACTTCTATATCTGTAACCATTGGAGCAGTTGTGTCAGCTGATATTGTAAGGTTAAAGCTGATATTGTTTGCAAGCTCATTGCCCCAACCGTCAGTTATATCATCTTTAGCATCTGCAACAATTACAAACTTAACAGCGCCTTCTGGCAATGGTCTTTCATCAAACTCTTCACCATTATCAGTTGCCCATGTTAAGCCAGCATCTACAGCTTCATCTTTATCAAAGTAAAGAGTGAACTTTTGATCGTTAGTTGTTTTGACAGCGCCTGGTTTGAATGAAGTATAAGTGTGGTAGAAGAAATCAACAGTTAGTGGTTGAGCATTACCTGCTTCACCATTGTAAACTGGCTTGTTGAATTCTACAACTACCTTAGTTTGAGTAGCTTCTTTAACAGTTGCTACAGGAGCAGTAGTATCCTTTGCATAAACAAGTGCAAATGTCTTCTTAAGATTCTTTAAGTTAGCATAGTCTCTGAAATCTGAAATTTCAACACTGTAAGTGCCTACTTCAAGTTCATCATCGCTAAGCTCTATAGTAACTTCATTTCCTTCAACTGTCCAGCCTGAAACTTCATAATCGAAGTCTTCATCTTCAACAGTAATTGAATAATCATCAACTAATAATACATCCTCGTTAATTGGCTCACTGAAAACAAGCTTTAACTTGTTAGGGCCAACTAATGTTAAGCTTTGTGCTACTGGAAGAGTTACGTCGTTAGCTAGGAAAGTAACTGTAACTTCATCAATTTCTACGCCTGCAGCGTCAAGAACATCTGAAACTGTTAAATCATACTCAGTTTGATTGTCAAGACTAGCATCCCAAGTAATTGTTACGGACTTCTTGTCAGCATTAAGTTCAACTGTACCTGCGATTGCTTCATCGTCAAGTTTGTAGTTGCCTTTAGTTTCTGCTGACTTTTCATTAACTTCCTTGTTGAAAGTTACAACAGTTTCTTTAAGGTTAGTAGCGTTTACTGATTGAACTGCCAATACTACTGGAGCTACTGTATAAACACCAGCTGCTACTGCTTTGTCCATTGATATAACTTTAGCGTCTACCAATGAAGCTGCAAGAGACTTTTCTGAACCTTTTACTGTAGCCTTTAAAGTTTCAACTGTAGCTGTAGCTAAATCGTTAACTGTGAAGCTAAGTACGGATGCAACGTTCTTTAGGCCTTTTGAAGCTGCGAATTCTAATGTGTTAGCATATGTGAAATCGCCTATAACTTCATTTGTGTTTTGCTTGTAACCAAGAGTTTCAAGCATAACTTTGTAATATGACTTAGCGTCCATTTCGCCGTTAGGATTGAAGCTTCCAGCATTACCTATCCAACCCAATTGTGGGTTAGCCTTTAGGTAAGCCATTATTGGAGCTGCCCA
Organism: Clostridiales bacterium GWB2_37_7; assembly: GCA_001797185.1. Lineage (GTDB taxonomy): Bacteria > Bacillota > Clostridia > Lutisporales > Lutisporaceae > GWB2-37-7. The sequence continues at coordinate 6,246 of MGOS01000125.1, read as the reverse complement.
TGCTGCTGTGTTAGCATCTGCAAAGTTATCTGTGCCTGTGAATGCCTTTGCAGCATCTTCAAGACCCTTAAGTCTTAATACCATGATAGCTGCTTGGATTCTTGTTGGAGCAACTTTTAAATAGTCAACTGTAACGCCGTTACCTGCGCCAACTAGCATGCCAAGGCCTTTAACTGCCGCAGCATCAGCTGGAAGTGCTTCTTCTGCGAAAGCAACTGTAACGCTTGAGAATACAAGTGCTAATGCAAGAAGAATCGCTAATGTTTTCTTCATCAATACAACCTCCTCGTTATATATGTACTTTAGTGTAATATTTGGGGATTGCCCCCGTTTATCACCTATACAAATTATAGCAACAGTTGTGTTGACAGTCAATGTATTCCAGTCATATGTAACACAACTGTAAAAATTGCGGGTCATAAGCGGGTCGGCGTGGAAACCGACCCCTACGATTTATTTGCTAGTGATGCTTTGATGAACTGTTTGAACAGCGGATGGGGTTTGTTTGGTCTGGACTTTAGCTCGGGGTGGAACTGGCAGCCTACAAACCAAGGATGGTCTTTAAGCTCCACCATTTCTACCAATCTCTCATCCGGTGAGAGACCACTGAGTATCAAGCCCTTCTCTACCAGCATTTCCCTATATTCATTGTTGACCTCATATCTATGTCTGTGCCGTTCAAATATCAATTCATCTTCATAAGCTTCAATAGCCTTTGTGTCTGCAAAGAGCTTGCAGGGGTACAGTCCCAATCGCATGGTGCCGCCCTTTTCATCTATATCCGCTTGATCCGGCATCAAATGGATGACTCCATGGGCTGTATTTTCATCCAGCTCTGTGCTGTTGGCATCCTTGAGGTTTAATACATTTCTGGCATACTCTATGACTGCAATTTGCATGCCCAGGCATATTCCAAAATACGGCACGTTGTTCTCACGAGCGTATTTTGCAGAAAGAATCTTGCCCTCAATGCCTCTGTTGCCAAAGCCGCCGGGTACGATGATCCCGTCAACCTCATTCAGCAGCTCCTTGTAGTTGTTCTCATCAACCTCTTCAGAATGAACCCATTTAATATGTACGCAGGTATCGTTTGCCAAACCGCCATGTCCTAAGGCTTCTGCTACAGATTTGTATGCATCCCGAAGCTCAACGTACTTGCCTACTAGTGCAATGTTTACCTCTTGCTTCAGATTTTTTTCCTTGTTAACCATTTCAATCCAAGCTGTTAAATCCGCATCGCCGCAATTCAGTCCTAGCTTCTTTATGATCAACGCGTCCAAGCCCTCCTTGTGCAGCAGCAGCGGAACCTCATATAGTGTATCTGCATCTGTATTTTGAACGACAGAGTCACCCTCTATATTGCAGAACAAACCAATCTTATCCTTCATATCCTCTGATAAAGGCTTTTCTGTTCTGCAAACGATGATGTCCGGTTGAATACCTATGCTTCGCAGCTCCTTTACGCTGTGCTGCGTCGGCTTGGTCTTTAGCTCTCCTGCTTTGGCAAGATAAGGCACCAAGGT
>MGOS01000125.1:0-4694 GCA_001797185.1 Clostridiales bacterium GWB2_37_7 | reverse complement strand
GCTCTCGATGTCTCCAACCGTTCCGCCTATTTCCGTAATCACCACATCGGGGCTGCTCTCCTTTGCCACTCTGTATACCCTTGCTTTGATTTCGTTTGTAATGTGAGGGATTACTTGAACTGTACCCCCGAGGTAATCGCCTTTTCTTTCCTTATTAATAACTGACCAGTAAATCTTACCCGCCGTAACGCTGCTGTTTTTGGTAACGTTTATGTCAGTAAATCGCTCATAGTGTCCGAGGTCTAAGTCGGTTTCACCTCCATCATCAGTCACAAATACTTCTCCATGCTGATATGGCGACATGGTTCCGGGGTCAATGTTTAGGTATGGGTCAATCTTTTGCAGGCTTATTTTTAGTCCGCGGCTTTTCAATAGCCTTCCTAATGAAGCTGCAGTGATTCCTTTACCCAGTGAAGAAACAACTCCACCCGTAACAAAAATGTACTTTGTACTCGACATAATTTTAATCCTCCATCCTTTTGAAAATTTCGTACAAAAAATTAATAACCTTTTTATTATACAGAAATAGAAATGAGCAGGCAATTGTTTTTTTTGGGTATGTTTTTTGGGTTATTGCGGGACGCTGTGGGCAGCGTCCCCTACGGTTATGTATAATATTTGTCTAATTGCCATTTGATTGGGTTAGTGACTATGTATTCACTTATCTCATGAAGTTCCTTATCGCTGCGTATTACGTGTTCGTAGTAGTTGCGTTGCCATAAGGTTTTGCCGTATTTTTTGGACGTAATTGTTTTAAATGAATTAATTATCTTTGTTAAGGACGTAGGGGTGGCTGCCCTCAGCCGTCCGCCTTCTTCCTGTTGCAATAAATCTTCAATTATAATAATACAATGGATATGATTTGGCATAATGATATGACAATCCAATTTGGCATTATCATAAATCATATTTATGTTTTGTAAATGTTGCTGTACCATGTGACCTGTTGGTGTAAATTGCGGGATGCTGTGGGCAGCATCCCCTACGATATCACATAATAAATTCTGCTTGTCTTCCGTACATATGGTCACGAAATAATATCCTGCCCGGGAGTAATCGTAATTTTTTAAGCGCAAGCTTTTTCGGTTTGGCAATTGTTTTTCCATAAGATTCACTCCTGTTGTGATTTGTTTTTGGGACGCTGTGGGCAGCGTCCCCTACGGGGATTTTTTATAATGTGTGGATATTACGGAACGCTGTGGGCAGCGTCCCCTACGGGGATGTTTAAGGGGTAGGCAAATAAGCCTACCCCACATTTTATTGTGCTATCATCTTCTTCAATTCTTCTATTGCTTTGTCCAGCTGGGCATCCTTGCTGCCCATTAGGCTGTTAAATTTATCATTTAATAGCTTGACATCGTCTGCATCCATGGTGCCATCAAGCTTAAGCTTGTTGTCCTTTTGGAACTGCTTTACGATTGCCAGTGTACCATTGCCGAACACTCCGTCCAAAGAGCCGATCTTGTAGCCCAGAGCCTTAAGTCTTTGCTGTACGCCCAACACTTCCAAGCTCACAGCTTTCAGCTTTATAGACTTTTCACCGGTTATTGCAGCATATTCTTTACTGATATCTATTGTTGTGTTTTGTACTTCAAAATCCGGCATAATGCCTATACCATCCAAGGCGAAGCCCTTTGGTGTCAAGTAGTTGGCAACTGTTACCTTGAGTCCCGAGCCGTCAGTAAGATTAAGCACTGTCTGTACCGTACCCTTGCCGTAGGTTTTCACACCTACAAGCTTACCCACTCCAGATTCCTTGATTGCACCTGCCATGATTTCTGAGGCTGATGCACTGCCTTCATTGACAAGCATTACAATTTTGTAAGGTGCTTTTTCTAGTGTTGAGCTATACGTCTCTTGAGGCTTATCTTTATACTTTATATGGACGATTGGCCCCTTTGGGATAAGCTGCTGGGTAACCTCTACTACTTCATCTAAAAGTCCTCCCGGATTGTTTCTGACGTCTATTATCAGTCCCTGTACATTCTTTGCTTTGAACTCAGCCAAAGCCTTATTCAGGTTCTCCATTACATGTCCGTTGAACTGTGTAATTTTTATAAATCCTATGTTATCAGGCAATATTTCATATTCGACAGGATTTATCGTGATTATTTCCCTCGTAATATCAATGTAGATGATTTCGCTTACGCCCGCTCTGCGTATGCCTATTCTAACCGGTGTTCCGGCTTGCCCCCTCATCATGGAAGCGGCCTGCTCAGTAGAGAAGCCCTTGATCTCCTTGCCATCAACATACATAATGATATCCCCTGGCTGAATTCCTGCTCTGTAACCAGGCGTATCCTTAATTGCGGATATAACTCTGATGTACTCCTCTCCTTCTTCGATATAGATGCCTACACCTGCAAATTCACCGAATATATTTGAAGTGAATTTTTCATATTCCTTTGGCATAAAGTAGGTGCTATTCTTGTCAAGAACACCAAACATTCCCTTGATTGCTCCGTCTATCAAGTCACTTGTCTTGACATCCTTGTAGTAATAGGTTTGAATGATTGTCATAAGATTCTCGAGTTTTTTCATCATTGAGGATGTAGTTTCATCCGCTAATACCGGTACCGACAGCATGGACAGTATAATGACGATTGCGATAATCGATTTCCAAGTTCTTTTCATTTTTGTCTGCCACTGAAAACATAGACAAATGTGTTCATTTTCCTATATCCAGAAAATTACTGCTTCAACGTATTCTGCCTCGATTACTCTACTACAGTTTTATTAATACTCCACAGTCGTAAATTCCCGTATAGCCTACGGTACATATATACATAGCAATTTTAACAAGCTATTATATATTCTTTTGCATTCATCAAATTTACACTAGCATTATAATCTCTATCTATTTCTAAACCACACTCTTCACACATGTAAACTCTATCACTTAATTTCAAATCCTTCTTAATATTTCCACAACACGAACATGTTTTACTAGATGGATACCATTTTGAAACTATTCTTAATTCAATTCCATATTCTTTACATTTGCTTTCAAGTCTTATTTTAAAATAAAAGAAATTTTGTTGTGCTACAGCCTTTGATAAATGTTTATTTTTCATCATTCCTTTAACATTCAGATCTTCAATAGTAATGTACTTAGGTTTTGTTTTCACCATTTCATTAACTATTTTATTTATATAATCTTGTCGAATGTTTTGTAATTTTTGATGAAGTTTCTGGACTTTTAACACTTGTTTATCTATATTTTTTGCAGATTTCGTGGCTTCTCCTTTCTTCTTACTTTCATATTTTCTACTCAAACATCTCTGCTCACGTTTAAGTTGTTTTTCTAATTTCTTTACTTTACTTGTTTTATTTATATTTTTCTTTATATCACCATTACTACAAATAGCAAAATCTTTAAGCCCCAAGTCTATCCCTATTCCTTCTGAATGAAAATTTACTACATTATTTTGAATTTTTTCATCAACTAAAACTGATACAAAATATCTTCCTGCCTTCATTGAAATAGTTCCACTTATTACTTTTTTATCCGTTGGTATATACCCTTTTTCTTTTAATTTTACAAAACCAAAAGTGGGTATTTTTATTTTATGTCTTTCTATCGTCCAATCTGTTTTATTATTTTTAGGAAAATACGCTTTAACATTATTTCGTTTTTTCTTTTTAAATTTTGGGAATTTACTATTTCCTTTAAAGAAGTTTTTAGAAGCTTTTTCTCCATTTACCATTGATTGTTTTACTGCTTTACTTGACACATCCTTAATCCATGAATATTCTGGATTATTAGGGATAAACTCATTGTTTAACCATTTGGAAAAATCATTAGCTGAAATAAATCTTTTTTCTTTTTGATAAATTTCTTTATTATGTGCCAAATAAAAATTATAAATAAACCTACAGACTCCGAGAGTTTGATGAATTAATTTAACTTGCTCTGGAGTAAGATTTATTTCTGTTTTGTAGGCTTTAAGCATACTTCATCATCCTCTTATTTGTTTTTTTATACTTCCTAAGCCCAAAAATCTTACAACTAAACACATGTATTATTGATATTAAATCTTGAACCATCTCTTCTTCTGGTGATAGAATTTTATTATTTACAACAATAATTTCAACACCATTTGATTTAATGAATTGTTCAAACCAACTATAACCAAATATTATTTGTCTCCTTATCTACCATAGTTTATTAGCATTTCTCTATATTCCTTGCGCATATCATACTGCAAGTATTTTATAAAATTGTTGATCATTTCCGAAACCTCTGCTCTAGTAAGCAGCTTATCCGGCTGCAGCATATTATCCTCGTCTCCACTGATTATACCCATATTCCTTGCAATGTTCACAGATTTTTTGCTCCATGAGGGTATCCTGTAGTCATCTGCAAAGGTGGTCTTGATAGAGCTAACCGCTGAGGACTCTTCCAATCCCATTGCCCTTACTATTATAGTCGCTGCCTGAGCCTTCGTCAGGTAATTATCGGGACTGAATTTTCTATCGCCTGTTCCGCTTATGAAGCCTGAGTCAACTGCTATATTTATAAAGGTGAAGTAGGGGTGGTTCTTCTCCACGTCGTCAAACAGCTGTGTCTTTGACTTGGCAGTCACCTTCTCCTGTATATTGGCAGCCTTTACGATTGCTCTTGCAAATTCTGCTCTGCTTACATAATTCAAGGGTCTAAATTAATTGCTTTCTGCAACGCTTATAATATCCAG
>MGOS01000124.1:48598-52830 GCA_001797185.1 Clostridiales bacterium GWB2_37_7 | reverse complement strand
TAGCTCACCATGCTTCAGTTGGTTATGTAAGTAACCGTTCAATACAGAGGCAGAGCATCCACAGCCACTTCCACCAGAGTGGGTATCTTGATTTGCATTATCGAATATCATACAACCACAGTCATTATAATTATTTTGTATATCTATACCTTCCTTTTTTAAAAGCTCCAAAGCAATCTCTTTACCCACCGCAGCTAGATCCCCTGTTACGATCAAGTCATAGTAGCCTGGTGCTCTTCCCGTTTCTTTAAAATGGGCAGAAATAGTATCTACTGCAGCAGGTGCCATTGCAGCACCCATGTTGTTGGCATCCTTAATGCCAAAATCCACTACTTTTCCTGTTGTTATGTGCGTAACATAAGGACCATTTCCTGTAGAAGCAAGCATGGTCGCGCCTGAGCCTGTTACCGTCCATTGTGCATAGGGTGGTCTTTGAACTCCCTGCTCTAAAGGAAATCGATACTGTCTTTCTGCGCTGCTAAAATGGCTTGAGGTTGCGCATATTACATGGTCAGCATAGCCTCCATCAATGATCATGGAACCTATGCTTATGGACTCTGCCATAGTAGAGCATGCTCCATACATTCCTAAGTAAGGAATTTGTAGATTTCTTGCTGCAAAGGATGATGATATGATTTGATTTAATAAATCTCCTGCCAGCATATAATCTATAGCAGTAATACTTACACCCGATTTAATAATTGCCCTTTTGACCGCTTCCTCAACAAATTTGGATTCAGCTTTTTCCCAGCTGTCCTGACCAAAATAGTCATCCTTTTGAATCATATCAAAGTATTTAGAAAGTGGACCCTCACCCTCTTTTGGTCCGACTACAGCCGCAGCTGCCAGCATACTGGGAGGATTAGAAAGTCTTATGGTCTGCTTGCCTAATCTTTTTTGCGCCACTTAGAATTCACCTCGAAGCATAAATATTTGTTACGACTAGAAGAAGATAAAATAAATGATTCCTATAACAACAGATGTTGATATACCATACACCAATACCGGTCCTGCAATTATAAACATTCTTGCTCCAACACCAAACACATAGCCTTCTCTTTTAAATTCCATAGCTGGAGACACAATAGAATTAGAAAAGCCAGTTATTGGTACGATGCTCCCTGCACCTGCAAATCTGCCCAGCTTATCATATATTCCTAGTCCTGTAAAGAGAGCACCTAAGAATACCAATATAATAGCTGTCCCCGAAGAAACTTGTTCCTGATTCAAGCCCATCCCTTTTAGCGTGTTTGTAATAAATTGTCCAATATCACTAATTAAACCACCCACTATAAAAGCCTTTATGCAGTTTGAAATCAGCTTAGGTTTTGGCATTTTATCCTTAATGAAATTTTCATATTCGTTTGGACTCATATTATTCTTCATTTTATCACCTCCCAGAGCTTATCTCATTTCTTGCTTTTTCAATTCATGTTTAATAAGTCTACTGGTCAAATCACTTCTTATTTCTTTTTCTGTTTGCTGCTCATTCAATAGCAGGTTCTTGAGCTGTTTATATCTTAAATCCAGCATAAATATCTCCCTCTTGCTTTATTACATTGTAATTATTCATCACCAAGGTCGCCCTATTAGGTATGCTCTCCACTGGCTGTTTCTTGAAATACAGGTAGGTTGTAAACGATATTGTCAGTATTAGAATTGTTGCGATTATTAACTTCATTCTTTTCACTGCAATCACCCGCTTTTAGTAAAGTAATATAAAAAGCACTAACCATATGTTTCGCACTAAACATCTTACATTAGTTTCAAATAGTGCGAAACATTTTCCGCTATTCATATGTCGTGAAAAGTACATATTTGATAATACAAAATTAGACGCTTCAACTGATTTTGTAATGATAAATCTTTTTCACGACATATATATTTTACAACTTATAATTTCTATTTAGTATTTTCATTTTACTTATTTATTATTAGCAGAAATGTTATTTTCATACTATTACACAAAAAATGCGTCTCACGCCGCACTATTTTTTCGCTAAGGAACTCTATAGTTCCCTTCGACGGATGCAAGCATCCTGAGCACCCGCCTTCAACGGCATGGGGATTCTCCCCCTTGCATCCCCCATTGTATAGGAAATTATACTTTCCAATACAATAAAAAAACAACATCATGATGTTGATGTTGTTATGAGATGTTGTTTCTTATTTTAATCAATATTTTCTTTTCGATTCTTGATACTTGAACCTGAGACATACCTAGAGTTTCTGCAACCTGGCACTGTGTCTTATCCTTAAAGTAACGTAGCATGATTATTTGTCTTTCTTTTGCTTCAAGATTTGCCAGTACTTCTTTAAGAGCTATTTTATCTACAATTTCAATATTTTCATCATCAATACATTCTATCTTATCGATCAATAGTATTGGTGATCCATCATCATGGTGTATCGTCTCATATAATGACTGCGTTGAGTGTACTGAATCCAACGCCATAACAAGCTCTTCCTTTGATATATCAAGCTCAGAGGCAAGCTCTGTTATTGTTGGCTCTCTTCCAAAATCCTTTTCCATAGTTTCTCTTAATATATGAGCCTTGTTGGCTATTTCCTTCAAATTACGACTTACCTTAATGATGCCGTCATCTCTCAAAAATCTCTTTATCTCTCCTATAATCATTGGTATTGCGTAGGTAGAGAATCGCACATTAAAGGTAAGATCAAATTTTTTAATTGCTTTGAGCAAGCCAATGCTTCCAATTTGCATTAGATCATCATATTCGCAGCCTCTATTGAGGAACTTTTTAACTACACTTCTAACCAAGCCAATATTGTTTTCAACTAAAAAGTTTTCAGCGCTGGCATCACCATTTTGTGCACGGGATATTATTTCCTCAAACTCGTTCTGTGTTAATTCCACCCGTTCCATATAATATACCTCTACATACTCTTAAAAGTTTTAATCAGTCTAATGGTAGTACCCATTCCCGGCTGTGAGTCTACCTCAACATTATCCATAAAGGTTTCCATTACTGTAAAGCCCATTCCCGATCTTTCCAGTTCAGGCTTTGAAGTGTATAGAGGCTGTCTTGCCAGATCAATATTCTCAATGCCTTTTCCAAAATCCTTGATCTCAATTTCTACTGTTCTCCCCATTATTTTTGACATAATTGTCACATGACCGCATTTGCACTCATAACCATGTATGATAGCATTTGTAACTGCCTCCGACACTGCTGTCTTAACATCTGCCAGCTCATCTATAGTAGGATCCAGCTGCGCAATAAAAGCTGCCACAACCGACCTTGCAAAGCTTTCATTTTGTGATTTACTTAGGAACTCCAATTTCATTTCGTTGTCTATTCTCATGTGCTACACCCCTTTATATGTTTTTAACTGCCATATTTTCATTTTCATATATAGGTATTATCTTTTTTAGTCCGCAAATATCATATACCCTTTTGATTTGTGGCTTTACATTAACCATAGCCGTTATTCCATTGTTCACCACAATCAGTTTATAGCGCCCGATAATTACTCCTATACCTGAGCTATCCATAAAGTTGACGTTTTTCATATCGAAGATAATACTTTTAGGGTTCCTTCTCATAATCTCGTTGTCAATTTTATTTCTGATCTCCTCACAGGTATGATGGTCGATATCACCATCAATTCTAATAACTAGTTTGTTGTTTATTAGGTCAAATCCTACGTTCATTCGCTTCCCTCCATTTGTATTGCATGTCCTATTTTGATATAAAATCATTATATGCATTGGATTTTGAATAACGGCTAAAGTAATATAATTCTTTAAAATCTATAAATTTCCTTCAGTGAAAATTGTAAGCTTTTGTTGTTTACAGCTTCTGTTTTTGACTTCATTTGTATTATTTTCGATTTATTTGTAATATTAATTTTAAATGCGCTAGGTATAAAAGTTTTTATAATTATGGTACAATATAGAAAAATTAGTATTGAAATAGCATTTTGTATTTTTATACAAATCATATGACTATTTTGTATTTATAGGAGTGACTTTATATGAATATACTGATATTTTCCGTGTCCATAGGAAATGGACATGACCAAGTAGCTCATACGTTATACAATGAATTTACTCGAGCTGATAATAGTAATAAGGTTAAAATAATTAATACCATAAAATTCATTAGCCCTATATTAGACAAGGTGATATTAGACAGTTACCTTAATATATTGAAATTTTACCCAAAAGCATGGGGAAAATTATACGAAAAGACAAACAAGCTAGACCC
>MGOS01000124.1:33861-48572 GCA_001797185.1 Clostridiales bacterium GWB2_37_7 | reverse complement strand
ATAGATTGAGGACCAGCAAACTGCATAAATCCATCAACGCCTTTGTACCGGATGCCATTATATGCACCCACAGCTTTCCATCATCAATCATCGCAGCGCTTAAACAAAAGAAGATACCAGAAACCCCTTTGCTCTCTGTCATTACAGACTATAATATCCATACTTCCTGGGTAAATGAGAACACGGACTATTATGTAATACCCCATGAGAATCTATCCTATGTTATGGAAAACTATGGTGTGAGCAGTGACAAAATACTGCCCTTTGGCATCCCTGTAAAAAAAGAATTTGATGAATATGTTAATGTCAAGATAATCCAGGAAAAGTACGATCTAGAAAACAAAAAAACAGTTCTAGTAATGGGCGGAGGACTTGGCTTAGGTGAAATTTACAATATCGTTTTTGAACTTGATAAAAAGCTTGATAACGCTCAAATCATTGCTATTGCAGGACGAAACGCCCGTTTAGAGCAAAAGCTTAAGTCGATGACTACCAAAAATAAAATGGTTGTCTTTGGCTTTGTAAGTAATATTCACGAGTTAATGGAGGCTGCAGACTGCATCATCACTAAACCGGGCGGTGTGACTACAGCAGAAGTCTTATGCAAGCAAAAGCCTTTGGTCATATTCTCACCCTTGCCGGGTCAAGAGTATGAGAATGCCGAGTTTTTATTGAATTCTGGTGTGGCTGTTGCTACCTCAGATGTTAAGAAAATTCCAGTGTTAATAAATCAGATGTTGAGCTTCGACATTAGAATGAAATCAATAAAAGATATTACAGGTTATCTTAAGAAGCCAAATGCAGCAGCTGATACAGTTCAATTTATATTAGATCAATATAACGAGGCAAGAATATGTCCCCCTCTTCTATAAGTGGCGGGTTCCGATTTCAGCAACAGGAGGTGGGCATATATCCCCCTGCCTCGTTGAAACGCCTTGGATAGTTTTTTGCAACAAGTGCAAAAAACTATCCAATAAATCTTGTTATAATAAATAAACCTAATTATATTTATAATTACTTTTTGAAATGTTATAATATAATCTGCTGTTTACGCAAACAATATATATGAAGGGAGAATAGTCTATGGATTTATGGTTAAAGGAAGGTCAGATAGCTGATGCTGCAATGACCTATAGAATAAAAGAAACACTACATACAGAAAAAACTGAATATCAAGACCTTGCAATTCTTGATACCTATGAGTTTGGTAGGATGCTTGTTCTAGATGGTATCGTTCAAACAACGATAAGAGATGAGTTTGTGTATCATGAAATGATAACTCACATCCCACTCTTCACACATCAAAATCCAAAGCAAGTTCTGGTTATTGGCGGTGGTGATGGTGGCGTTATAAGAGAGGTTCTAAGACATCCAGGGGTGGAAAGAGCCGTGCTTTGCGAAATAGACAAAAGAGTTGTAGACCTATCTATTGAATACTTACCTGAAATCAGCTGTGGACTCAAAGACAACAGAGCAGAAGTATTCATTGGTGATGGTATAAAATATGTATTGGAACACAAAAATCAATTCGATTTAATTGTTGTAGATTCCACAGACCCATTTGGTGCTGCTGAAGGTCTCTTCAATAAAAGCTTTTACCAGTCACTTTATGAGTGTCTCAAGGAAGATGGGATATTTGTAGCTCAAACCGAAACCCCCTTTTATCTGCCTGAAGTAGTTAAGAAAGTTTACAAAGATATCAAAAATAATTTTCCCATTACAAGAATGTACATGGCAGCTATACCTACCTATCCCGGTGTATATTGGAGCTTTACAATGGGTTCAAAAAAATATGACCCTTTGACTGCTGATATAAATAAAATTCCTGAGATGAGTACAAAATACTATCATAGAGAATTGCACAAAGCTTGTTTTGTCTTACCTAAGTATGTTCAGGAATTAATCAATGAATAATTATTTTCATAGATTTATAATTATACGTAAGAAATGTTTCAGTTTTGACCTTGTGCCAATGGTACAATTTACACGTATGAAATCAAAAAACAAAATCTAAAAAAAATGAAAAGTTTAACATAAATATTATTGCATTTTTAAACAAATTGCCCTATAATAATTTTGATATTTAAATATGTGATTTCAAAATCGCTCTGCAAAAAAAGCCTGAACTTAATGCATCGAAGTTTTAGGTTTTTTTTCTTGAAGAAAAAATCCTTTTAAATATATTATCATGTAGAGGAAGGTGTTCTAGTTGTACAAACTTGATCAAACAAAAACTCCATTATTTGACGCCCTTATGGAATATGTAGACAACAATACCATACCCTTCCACGTTCCTGGACACAAGAAAGGCCAAGGGATGGATAATAAATTTAAAAACTTCGTAGGAACCAACGTACTGTCTATGGACGTTACGGTTTTCAAGCAAGTTGACAGCCTCCACAAGCCAACAGGTCCAATAAAATTAGCGCAAGAATTATCCGCAGACGCCCACAATGCAGACAGTACTTTTTTCTGTATACATGGTACCTCTGGTGCAATTCAAGCAATGATTATGAGCGTGGTAAATCAAGGGGATAAGATCATAATCCCTAGAAATGTTCATAAATCTATTACGGCAGGTATTATTTTAAGCGGTGCTACACCGGTTTATATGCATCCTGAAATACATGAAGCTGTGGGTGTTGCACTGAATGTAACTCCCGATACTGTTAAAGCTACCTTAGAAGACAATCCAGATGCTAAGGCAGTTCTCATAATTAATCCAACCTATTATGGTGTTTCAACTGATATAGTCAAAATAGCAGAGATTGTACATGAGTATGATATTCCACTAATAGTAGACGAAGCTCATGGACCCCATTTGCATTTCAATAATAGACTACCTATCTGTGCCATGGATGCAGGTGCGGATATGTGTGCTCAAAGCACACACAAAATAGTTGGTTCAATGACACAAGCCTCACTCTTGCATGTGAGAAAAGGTCGTGTGGATGTTAATAGAGTAAAGACAGTTATGAGCTTACTTCAGACAACCAGTCCTTCTTATATCTTACTTGCATCTTTGGATGTGGCAAGAAGACAGATGGCTATTGAGGGCAAAGAGGTTCTTGATAAAACAATTGAGCTGGCTGATTATGCCAGAGAAAAGATAAACAGCATCGGAGGCTATTATTGTTTTGGCAAAGAAGTATTGAGCAATGATGGTGCTCATGCCTTCGATCCAACAAAAATTACAATTACTTGCAAAGACTTAGGTCTTTCCGGTAATGACTTAGAAAGAATATTAGCTGAAAAATACTTCATTCAACCGGAGATGTCCGATTTGTATAATATACTATGCGTATTCTCTTTAGGTGATACTAAAGAAACGGTTGACGCCCTTATAAATGCTTTGGAAGAAATCAGCCAGGATGAATGCTGCAAGCTTGGCAAGAAAATCAATTTGGTTGAAATGCCAAATATCCCACAAAGCGTACTAACACCTAGAGATGCTTTTAACAGCAAAACTGTATCCATCCCACTTCATGACAGCTTAGGTCAAATAAGTGCAGAGTTTTTGATGGCTTATCCTCCGGGTATCCCAATACTCTGTCCTGGTGAGATCATTACAAAGGAAATCGTGGATTATGTACAGGAGCTAAAAAATGCAAATCTATATGTGCAGGGTACTGAAGATCCTGAAGTAAACAATATTAAAGTGGTAAGTGAATTATTAATATTATAACGAGGCAAAAGATGTCCCCCTCTGCTATAAGTGGCGAGTTCCGATTTCTGCAAGGCGTGGTGGTCATATATTACCTGCCTCGTTGAAACGCTCGGGTAGGTTTTTTGCAAAAAACACAAAAAACCTTTCAGTAAAATCTTGTTATAAAATGTTTGGAGACCTAACTCGGGTCTCCATTCTTTGTTTTTTGTTGAAAGAACTCAAAAAAAATATTATAATTATATAAGAGCTAATTGTAACGGAGGAATCCTAATGAAAAAAATAATTATCATTTTCACCGGTGGCACTATAGCAATGAGAAATGATGCAGTAACCAATGCTTCAGTTCCTGCAATGACTGGTGAGGACATCCTAAAGATGACCCCCGGTATAGAAACTATAGCCGACATTCATTTTCTTGATTTTAGTATGATTCCTGGTCCTCATATGACGCCAAATAAAATGATGGAGCTGTCTAAGCTTATTCAGTACAAGCTTGAAAGCGAGGGTTATGATGGTGCAGTCGTTACACACGGAACGGATTCTCTGGAGGAAACTGCATATCTCGTAGATCTTACATCTATAACCGAAAAACCAATCGTATTTGTTGGTGCAATGAAAAGCAGTTCAGAACTAGGCTGGGATGGGCCCGTAAATCTGATAGATGCAGTTTATACTGCTGCTTCCAATGAATCTTGGTGCAGAGGTGTCTTGGTTGTTATGAACAATGAAGTGCATTCTGCTTCTCAGGTTACCAAAACAAACACCCATACCTTAGATACTTTTAAAAGTGTTGACTTTGGCCCTATAGGGTTTATTGACAACAATAAGGTTTATTATTATCAAAGATATACAAAGCGTCAATGCATACCCGTAGAAGGTGTTGATGACAGGGTAGATTTAATAAAATGCGCCTGCGGTATGGACGATAAGCTGTTGCGTTTCTGTGTTGACTCTGGTGCTCACGGCATTGTTATTGAAGGAATGGGAAGAGGCAATATCCCACCTGAGATGGTGCCTGGTGTTGAGTATGCACTTAGTAAAAACATACCTATTATACTGGTTTCCCGTTGTCTCAAGGGTAAAGTATTGGACAGCTACGGCTATATTGGCGCCGGTAGAGACTTGACTCAAAAGGGTGTTATTTTGGGAGACAATCTACAGGGACAAAAAGCAAGGATTAAGCTTATGGTTGCCTTAGGTTATACAAAGAATATATCTGAAATAAAAGACATATTTGAAAGAAATTATTATTAATCATAAAGGCTAGATCGATTACTTGATCTAGCCTTTGATTTTTGAATAATCACAGCTTTACATGCGAATTATAACATTATAAAATTCGCATGCAGAGGTATACAATGAATATAGAATGGAACATAGAAACTTTTATATTGCTTGGTGGAGCTGGTATTTCCTTCATTGCTTCAATGTTTGTTATGAAGATTAGCTGGAAGCAATATGGAATACTTTATATTACCGCAGCAATTATTGGAGAAATACTAGATATTGTATTTGTAAAACTTGACCTCTTTTATTATCCTTATAAGCTTTTTCATAACATGCCAATCTCACCTTATACATTAGTCATGACCATATTCCCTTTTTATGTTATATTTGGAGTGAGATACAGTCCAATGCCATGGAAGTATAAATTTCCATTCTATATGACAATTATTCATTTGGGAATGACAGGTGAGGTATTGGCTCAATATTTTACCAAGGTAATTGAGTATGGAGAACATTGGGACACTTGGGATTCATATATATGGTGGTGGCTATTCATTTTGGGCTTTGAATTAGTCGGAGGTTTAATTGTATCAAAGGAATATAGAACACCTATATCAGAAGATGTCTTCAAATATGGAAATTTGGGCTGGTACATCACTCAGTTCATTTTTACTGCTACTGTGTTTTTGGGTGGAGTACTTCTAGGTACAAAAATATGAAGTGCTCATTTATTATGAGCACTTCATATTTATAATTGAATTTTCTCTATCATGGTATAAAGGACTTTTTTTACTTTCTCGTTATTCTCTTTAAATACTCTATATACTTCCTCTTCCGTTACCGGCTTCACTTCTGAATTGCCTTCCAGACCTGCATCATAATCCGTTATTAATGCAATATTTGCATAGGGTATCTCCAATTCCTTTGCCAGCATACATTCTGGATATTGAGTCATATTAATTACTTCCCAACCCATTTTACTAAACCAACGGCTTTCTGCCTTAGTAGAAAATCTGGGTCCTTGAATGACGACCACAGTACCTCTTTCATGAACAGTTATTCCAAGGTCTCTACAAACCTGAGCTGCTAAATGCCTCAAGCCTTCATCATAAGGCTCTGCAGGGCTTATGTGCTTTGTCTCAGGCCCTTCAAAATATGTATCCTTTCGTCCCCAAGTTCTGTCAACAAATTGATCGCATATTACAAAATCGCCCGGCCTATAATCTATCTGCAGGCTGCCCGATGCTGTTGGAGCTATAATATACTTAACCCCCAGCATCTTCATAGCATAAAGGTTTGCTCTATATGGAATGTTATGCGGCGGAAGTGAATGATCCTTGGCATGCCTTGGCAAGAATGCTACCTTTTTATCGCCAATTTGCGCGATTGCAATTTTGTCACTGGGTCTGCCGTAGGGAGTTTCTATCTCAATTTCCACTACATTATCTAAAAACGAATAAAAACCAGAGCCTCCAAATACACCTATATCTGCTTTGTAATCCATACTGCTTATCCCCCTTAATTCTATTCATACCAACATATTACTATATAAAAGTTTCTCCTGCAACAAAAAGGAATGTACCTATATGCTGTGAAAAATACTTATCCTATCAAATGAATTTTTCACAACATATTAGTACATTCCCAGTCTGCTATTTATTATCCTTTGAGTCCTGTATGATTTCAGGTTCTGTTTGTGGGAATATTAAGTCAATCGGTTCTTCCTTGAACTGTTTGATGGAAAGAATAACATCCTCTGGAGCTGTGAGTATTGAAAGCTCTTGAGATATTTCCAGATCTGCTACCTTTAGTACATCACCTAATTTCAACTTGGAAGCATCTATGTTAATACTTCTTGGGATACTTTCGACCTCTCCCTCAATCTCAAGCTGTCCAAGCTGTCTATTGATTACCCATCCGTTCTTCTCGGCTCTATCCCCATTAATTACTACAATGGGAACCTCTGCATGAATGATTTCATGCAGGCTTACCGGCTGAAAATCTATATGTACTATTTTGTGGCTTACCGGGTCTCGCTGTACTTCCTTAACGATTGCCGGAACCTCTTCATTACCAACCTTAAGCTGTACTACAACATTATCACCATACTTATCGATTGTTGCATGTAATTCAGTATAATCAAGCTTTAACAATCTTCCTTGACTACCTTTGACGTAAAGTACACCTGGGATCATTGCCTCCTTCTTCAGCTTTCTTACTTGCTTATTCCCTGCTGTTTCTCTTATATTTGCATTTAAACTAACCGTTTTCATAAAAAACCTCCATAAATGATTTATCATTTATGGAGTATTCCCAACAAATAGAAAATTAAACAGTTTTTTTGGATTATTATAGAGGCTTACATAATATCTCTTCAATTCTAGTATTTAATATGTCCTTTGCATGTGCCGGCTTAATAATAATTGCCGCATCAGCCCCCCTGCCAGATCCTCCAACTGCGATGATACTTTCTCCATAGGGTATCAATCCAGCATCTAATGCCATCGTTGCAATTTCAACTCCTACCTTTACTCCTTGTCCGAACATCCTCAAGGTGTTTGCTATAATCTCAACGGGGTATATTCCTTTGAAGCTGCTGCTAAACGCTCTCTCTGCTCCAGACAAAACATGTGTTGTCGTCAACACCTTAATGTTAAGTGCTTCTAAATTGTTTCTATTTTCAACTGACATTTCATTTTCACCAGGATTTTTGAAACCGTTTGCATGCGTTACACATACTACTGTTAATCCTTTATTCGCAAATAACTCTGCTGTTGAGCCTGTATTCGATGCTACAACAATATGCTTAATATTTCTTGTATTGGCTGCTTGTATAACCAAACTAACTGTATCCTCTGTGCATTCCTTTCCATTCTTATCCCAATACATCAACGTACCTCCATACTTTACAAAAACTTATCACCCAAGTATCTCTTGATTTGCTCTCTGTCTCCGAAGAAATCTAAAACAATGGGGTCTCTTTCCGAGTCCTCAAAAAAGATTTCAACTGTTGCATCCCCATCCTTAAACTGCTGAGCCACAGTCTTTTCATCAACTTCCCTATATTTTATATTTTTCCTTACCTTTTCTTTTTTTTGAAACTCTCTTACAAATAGGCTTCCTGAAGCCCTTATCACTTTAACATAATGCATTTTGTACCTCCTATATGATTGGCCTTGGTATATTTCTTAATTTACAAATATATTAGTATGTATGAGGCATCCGATCCCCTAGTATATCAATCTTTGATTTTGCTTCTTCTACCATGCTTAGGGTAATATCTGCAGTTATAATTTGCTCCTTATAATCAGCTTGAGCAATAATCTCACCCCATGGATTTACAATCATGGAGCCTCCCGCAAACTCATCCTGGGCATGCTCTCCAGCTCTATTAACAGCAGCAATAAAAATCTGATTTTCTATTGCCCTAGCCTTTAGCAGCGTAGTCCAATGATCAAGTCTGGCAGCAGGCCATTGTGCCGGTACAAACAATAGTTTGATACCTGCCAAAGCCAATTTCCTTGTTAGTTCAGGAAACCTTAAATCATAGCATATAATTATACCACATTTTATACCATCTATTTCAAATATGCAATGACTGCTTCCTGATTCAAGGTATTTGTCTTCTTCCATAAGCTTAAAAAGATGTATTTTTTGATATCTTGCTATATTATTGCCTCTCCTATTAAAGACATATGCAGTATTGAACACCTTCTTTTCATTCATGCTGGCATAGGAGCCAGCGACAATATTTACTCTACTGTCCTTCGCCTTTGAAGCGATTAATTGACTAGTTGGCATGCCTTCCTTATCACATATATTCGCTAAATCGCCAAGTTGGTATGCTGTAGTCCACATTTCCGGCAAAACGAGGATATCTGGCTTACCTTTCACTTTCAAGGCATTATTAATCAATTCCAATGCTTTCTCCCTATTCGCTTCCGGATTGCCTGGTGTTATATTCATTTGCAGAAGTGAGACCTTTAAGTGCGTCATATTTATTCTCCTTACATTACTTATATTTTTATTTTACTATATGTAATTATTTGATTCAATTTTAGGAAATATTATATTTGTATAATAATAATGAAAGTGGTATTTATAAGTCCCTTACTAGCTTATAAATGCCGTGGTGATAATATGCAAGAAATTGTATCAAAAAAGCTTGAAGACAACATAAAATATTTGGATGAGCAATTTACTGATTCCCCTGATGTCAAGAGACAAAAATTATTGCTTAAGGATGGAACCCCGGCACTGCTTGTATATGTAGAGGGACTTATTGATACCAGCCTTTTGCAGCGAGATATACTGCCTAGTTTAATGAATATGGAAAGCAGCAATATATTTGATGAGAGTCTGCAAATTGCGAATCTTCCTTCCGCAAATACAATACTTTCAGACAATCTTAAAGTATTAATTTCCTATATTCTGAGCGGATGGCCGGTAATTTGCATTAATGGTTTTGATCGGGCAATTGCTGTCAACTTGATTAAATATGAAAAAAGAGGCATTTCAGAAGCGACAATGGAGAAAAACGTAAAAGGCTCAAATGAGGCTTTTATAGAATCTCTTAACACCAATATTTCCGTATTGAGAAGAAGCATAAAAAACGAAAGACTTAAATTTAAGATGATTGTTTTAGGAGATATTACAAATCAATCAGTAGCCATCGGTTATATTGAAGATTTAGCGAATCCTAAAATTGTCGAAGTACTGTCTAAAAAAATAAAGGAAATAAAGTATGATGGACTATTTGATGTAGGGTACATCGAGCAGCTCATCGCGGATAACCAAATAACTCCTTTTCCACATTATATGTCAACGGAGAGACCTGACAAAACCGTGTCCTGCCTATTAGAGGGCATGATAGCAATTTTACTTGATGGTACACCTTCGGCTTTATTGGCTCCGGTTTCTTTTTTCTCCTTCTTTCAAGCGCCGGATGATTATAACGGCAATTGGATGGTTGCTTCCTTAATCAGGTTGCTTCGTATGTTTGGATTAATTATTGCTTTATTTTTACCTGCTTTATATATAGCAATCGTATCCTATCACTATTATATGATCCCACTTAATCTCCTTATTCCTTTAGCTGAATCAAGGGCTCGAGTTCCTTTTCCTCCCATTATAGAGGTATTGATACTTGAAACGACCTTAGAAATGATTAGGGAAGCGACGATCAGACTTCCTACCTTTATAGCCACTTCCCTTGGTGTTGTAGGCGGTTTGATTATCGGTCAAGCGGCTGTGGATGCGGGTATCGTAAGTAATATTATTATTATAGTGGTTTCTATAACTGCTATTGCTTCCTTCCTGATCCCCAACTATGATATGGCATTAACAATAAGGTATATCCGATTTATTGTCATGTTCTTTGCAGCTATTTTTGGAATTATTGGAGTCGTAATAAGTGGCGTATTTCTACTTGCCCATTTGGTTATATTAGAATCAATGGGCGAACCCTACTTTAAGCCCATGTTTCCCTTTAGACTCAATGATTTTAAGGATACCCTGCTTAGACCTTCACTTAAAGCATTAAGGAAAAGACCCAGTATCGCACATCCCTTAGATAAGTCCAGAGGAAAAAAATGATGAACAATAAAGCAAATGAAATAAGCTCCGGTCAGGTATTTATTTTTGTGGTTTCTGGTCAGATTGGCTTTGGAATACTTTCTTTGGCTTCAACTCTTGCTGAAGATGTAGGCCATGATGGGTGGATTGCCATAGCTTTTGCAGGGTTGATAACCGCACTGTTAATTTGTATGATAGTGGCTACCCTAAAAAGATTTGATAATATTACGATCATAGAAATTAATAACATCATTTTTGGCAAGTATATTGGTCGAGTTTTGAGTCTTTTTATTATTGCTTACTTGACTTACACTGCTGTGTTAATGATGAGAAAATTTAACGATATTATTAAAATTTCTGCATTAAGACTAACGCCTTCAATAGTTTTAACAAGCTTCCTCATTATTCCAATCGTTTATTTAAGCTGGTATGGCTTAAAATATATATGCAGATACTCAACGTTAAAGATCATTTTAATATTAACTGTTGTTCTTTATTATATGCTGCTACTTAAATATTTAAGATTTACATTTCTCCAGCCGATAGGAGCTGCCGGCGGCATGAAAATAATCAAAGTCTCTTTTTCTCCCTTTACCAGTTTTATAGGGTATGAGCTTTTGACCTTTATCTATCCCTATATTAAGGATAAGAAGAAGGTTTTAAAAAGCGCACTTTATGCCAATGCTTTTACGGTAGCTTTTTATATCATTACTGTAGCTTTTCTAACAGGTTTCTTTGGTGAAACCATGCTGGAGCAGTTGATATACCCTGTTTTCTCTTTGGCTAGAGCTTATAGGGCACCCGTATTTGAAAGACTCGATTTGTTTTTTATATCCCTCTGGTTTCCAATTATGGTATCAACGGTTTTGGTATATTATTTCTGTGCTTATAATAGCCTCAAAAGATTATTTAATATAGAAAATAATAAGCCAAAAAGCAAAATACTTATATGGAGCTTCACTATTATGGTTGTTTTGTTAAGCCGTTTACCTAGGGATATGATTCAGTTAAACACCTTATTTGATCAGCTGGGTTATATTGCAACTGTGTATGTAGGGTTTATATTTATATGCTATGCGTTATCCTTTATAAAGCGGAGGAAAAAGAAAAATGAAAAGGCTTCTTAAATTATTGGCTTTATTTATCTCTTTGACTTTGCTTCTCACCGGCTGCTGGGATCAAAGAGTCTTTGAGCAAATAGGCTATATACTAAGTGTTGGAATAGAGCCATCTGAAAATGATAATCTTCTGATTACCTCAGTTTACCCTGTCATAGGAGGAGCCGAAAAGGGCACAGTGGATATTATTAGTAAAGAGGCTATTATAGTAAGGGGTGCAAGAACACATTCGAGGACAATGGCTCCTAAGCTTATTGAGGGTGGGAAAGTTCAACAGGTACTTATTTCTGATAGTCTTGCTAAAGATGGAATCCATGATCTCTTGGAAATTTTTCAAAGAGACGTAACACTGCCAGCTGTTGCTTTTGTAGTAATTGTTGAAGGCTCCCCTCAAGAATTGCTGAAAAAGGCTATAGAGTTTAAGACTAAACCAAGAGTTTCTTTTTACCTATATCAGCTTTTAGAAAATAATGTTAAGCTATCAAACATTCCAAACACTAAGGTGTTTGACTTTGATATCAATTTTTTTGCTCCCGGCTTGGATCCTATTGTTCCTTTAATTAAATTGGAAAATGGGCTTATCAAAATTTCCGGTTCTGCTCTTTTTTCTGAGGATAAGATGACAGGAAAGCTGGGACACCAAGAAACGAATCTGTTGCTGGGGATGATGGACCAGTTTAAATATGCAGATTTTATTTTTTCCGGCTCAGATTTTTCAGGCAAAAATGGCGAAAAACAAGGTGTCGCTGTTACCCTATTTAAATCAAAGAGAAAAGTAAGCATAAATTTTGATGAAGAAGGTAAACCAATTGTAGAAATAAAACTGAACTATATCATTAACCTAGATGAATTTGAGTGGGATGATACTATGGAGCCAAAGGTCCAGGAGGATTTAGAGAAGAAATTCGGCAGTAATTTAACAAATATGAGTAATGATGTCATTAAAAAGCTTCAGGAAGCGAATAGCGACCCTATCGGTATTGGTGATATGATCAGAGCAAAATACTATGACTATTGGAATAGCATAGATTGGAAGGAAATGTATCAGGAAGCTGATATAAAAGCCAATGTAGAAGTAGAAATAGAAAATGTAGGGATCATAAAATAAAGCGGGACAGCCGCTTTATTTTATGATCAGTAAATTGTTTTGTATGCACAGCTTCAGGTCCAGCTGCTTTGTTGCTCCATAGAAATCTATTATAACCTTTGTGGTGCCCTTTACCTGAATGATATCTGTTATTGTACCCTCCATAAATATCTTGTGAAACACCCTTTGTCCTATATGTAAATTCAGGTTTTCCTGTAGATCGACACTTAGAAGCTCATCTACAAATCTAGAAGCCATGACCTGCTTATTGTAACGTTCTCTTGGTACACATATAAACAGCAGTTTTTTTGCTCTTGTTGCCGCTACATAGAAAAGCCTGCGCTCCTCCTCCAAAGCCTCCTGATACAAGCCCTCAATTCCTTCATATGGACTCAAGCCCTCAACAGCCCCACTGATAAATACAGCTTCAAATTCCAAGCCCTTGGCCTTATGCATGGTCAACAGCCTTACTGAATCCTGGTACTCTGTCTTGTACTTGGCTGACTTTGCATTTGCTTCTACCTCTTCTATATGTGCGAGGAATTCATTAATTTCATTGAAGTTCCTAACAGCACTTTCCGCTTCCTCCAAGGCCTCCAGCAAGCCCTTTACATTTATACCCTTGCTGCTGGCATAGTCTCTTAAATACTCCTCATAGCCAATAAAGCCTCTTATATATTTAAATGCCTCTTTTACCTTCATGGCGCCCATTCTTTTGATGCTGTGCTGCAAATCCATCAGAATATTAACCTGTCGCCCATTCAAGCAGCAATAGGTTATAAGATTAGAAATAAAATCACCATTCTGTTTTAAAGCAATAGCGATAGAATCTCGACTTATATATCTTTTTGGTTTATTAAGAATTCTTGTAAGCTCTTTTTCTCCACCTTTGCCTACAGCTAACAACAAATACGCAATCACATCCTTAAATACCCAATGATTATATATGGAAGCCACTCCATCAGAAGCTGTAAAGGCAATATTGTGATCCATAAATGCATCCACTAAGGCTCTTGACTGAAGATTTGTCCTATATATTACCGCCATATCTGATAAGTCTTTGCCCGCTGCGTTTAGTTCTTTGATTTTGCAGGCTATAAATCTTGCCTCCTCATCAAAGTTCTTCATACTTGCAATAACGGGCATGCTTCCTTGATCTATAGTTGGCTGCAGCTTCTTCTGATATCTATTTTTGTTGTTGTCTATCAAAGACAAGGCACAGTATAAAATATGTTTGGTGCTTCTATAGTTGTTTTTTAATATCACCTTGCTGCAATGGGTATATCGCTTTTCAAACTCTACCAAAATACCGGGTGCTGCCCCTCTGAAGCCATAGATACTCTGGTCATCATCACCTACAATGAATATATTATTTAGCGGTTCTGCTATCAGCTTTATTGCCTCAAATTGCACTGGACTTATATCTTGAAACTCATCTATCAAAATATGCTTGAATTTTGCTCTGACAGCCTCTAACACCTTTTTGTTGTTCTTTAATAAATAATAGCACTCACTAAGCATATCATCATAATCAAATTTATTATGTTTTTGCTTTATTGTGCAGTAACTCTCAAATATTGCTCGATATTCATCTTTTGTACAGGATTGCGGCTTGTAATCTATGGTATCAGCCATTGTATTCATAAAATAGCCAATATCATTGATTACATCCGCAATTCTATCGTCATCCTCGCAAAAATCCAGCTGCAGCTTTCGTGCAATGTTCTTTAATGTAAAATACTTTTCACCCTCATCCATAAGATTTTCCAGCTTATAGTTCTCATATTGCCTCAATATCCTAAAAAATACTGAGTGAAAGGTTCCAAAGGTTATTTCACTAATTTGCCTAGAGTTCGCAAGCTTATGTTCTACTGCAAACTTAATGAATCTCTCCTTCATCTCTGATGCGGCATCCTTTGAAAAGGTAACAACCAGCAGATTCTCAGGACTTATATTTCCAGACTTTATTAGTTGTGCCAATCTATGAACAATGATCGTTGTTTTGCCTGTGCCCGGACCTGCCAATACCATACAAGGT
>MGOS01000124.1:31856-33838 GCA_001797185.1 Clostridiales bacterium GWB2_37_7 | reverse complement strand
CTTTTGCTCTTCATTAAGATTTTTCAGTAATTTATTCATCATACACACCCAGTTTTACAATTTTTACTCGACATTCATTGTATATAGCTTGATTGCCTATATCGCTTACTTCAGAGGATGTCAAGCTGTTCACACTACCACCATTTTTGAGCCACCAGCCCTCTATCATATAGAGCACACCCTTTTGCACCTTGTCTGAAAAATTTATTTCTGCCAACAAGCTTCCATATTGGTTTTCCAGCTTTACAAGCTCTCCATTTTTTAGATTCAACATAGCAATCAGCTCTATTTCCTCTCTGCTGATGTGTACAATGGGATGATCTTGCACGCTATTCATTAAATGCTGTGAATGCAAGGATTCTCTGGCGTGCACCGTAAGCAGCTTAAAGTGGTATTGTTTGGAGTTATTTTGTTCTTCTATATATTGTTCAAGTTCCTCAGTACTCACAAATTCAAACTTTCCTGAAGGTGTACTAAACTTGAAGTCAGACCAAGGAATCGGACTTACATGCTCAGCATAAGCATAGGAATTTTTCTTTAGTATATCAATATCCATGCCGGCTTCCGATACATTCTCTAATAGCTTATATATCCACTGTTCAGAATTCATTTGCGGAAAATCAACCATACCGATTTTTTCAGCCAGCAAGCTATATATTTCAAGCTCAGACTTTGCATCATATTGACAATCTACAAGCTTTTCATTGTAAAACATATAATTATTCCACATGCTGGAATATACGATATCTGTTTCTTCCATGAAGTATGTTACGGGAAGTATGATATCAGCTAGCCTGGCTGTATCCGTCATGAAGTAGTCCAATACAACCTTAAACTCAACTTTTTTAATCGCATCAACTGCTGCAATCGAATTTGGCAGCTGCACAGCAGGGTTTGAACGGCTGATAAAAATTGCTTTTACCTTTGGGTGATCCAACTCTGCCAATTCTGTTGCCAGCCTCGGCTTTACAATATATCTGTGATGTGGTGTTTTGGACGGTGCCACTGAACCCCAGTTGATAGTTTCTCCATAAACCTTATTCGCATAGTTTATACCACCACCTGGGTTCCCTATGATACCGGCTAGAGCACCCAGCATGTCTATCGCTCTTACTGTGGCGCCACCGCTGCTATATCGCTGCAAGCCATATCCAATATAAATGGTCGTTGGTTTGTGCATCAGAAGCTCCACAAAGCTTATAAGCATTGCTTGATCTGCACCGCTTATCTTTAGTAATTCTTCATAGCTCAAGCTATCTATATAAGCCTTAAGCTCTTCAAAGCCCTTTGTATTGTCTTCGATAAAGCCCTTATCATAAAGCTTGTTTTCTATCATAGATTTTGCTACGGCTAAAGCAAAAGCTGCATCGCCTCCAGGCTTTAATTGTATGTGACAATCACTGATACTAGCTGTAGCAGTCTTAATGGGGTCTATCAATACAATCCTAGCACCCTGTTCTCTTGACTTTTTAAGATATGGCATTAAATGAATGTTGGTTTCTGCGGGATTTCTGCCCCATATAATTATTGTTTTTGTGTTATAAATATCCTCAGGCAAATGTCCCTTTATATCTCCAAAGTCGCTTTTTTGTGCTGCAATCCCTGCACCCCAGCAAAGACTGCCCTTAAACAAGGTAACATTTCCCAGGTAATCAAAAAACAAATTCTCTATATTTTTAAGCAGACCCCCTGCCCCTCCGTCATTATATTGAGCAATAGACAGGGTGCCGTATTGGTCTATATAATCCTTTAGCTTATCAGCAATGGTATCAAGAGCCTCATCCCAGCTAATTTCAATAAATTCACCCTTGACCTTTTTCAAAGGCTTCTTAATACGCAAGGGACTGTACATTCTCTCAATATGCTTTCTGCCCTTTTCACAAATGAAGCCTTGGGTTATAGGATGCTCCTTATTGCCCTCCAGCTTGGTTACTTTTCCATCTATAATTTCTGCCCTCATACTGCATACATCAAAGCAATCC
>MGOS01000124.1:9412-31784 GCA_001797185.1 Clostridiales bacterium GWB2_37_7 | reverse complement strand
TTATTGAAGTGGGGGACATCTTTTGCCTCGTTATATTTTATCACCATGATTTGTGCCTCCAGTCAAAGCTTAGTATATATATTATAGCATAAAACAAAGAGGGAATGGATTCTTACATCATCCATTCCCTCTTTATAGCTTTTGCTGTTAAAGTTCTAATCCTTTTTGGAAAGCCTTTATATTGATATCAACCATCTTTGAAGGTAGGTTCTCTCTAAGTATTTCTATCCAATCAATTTCGTTCAAGTTTAATGCTTTTACCAATGCACCAAACAATACGATGTTTTGCGTTCTGATGTTACCAACTTCAATAGCCGCTTGACCAGCATCAAGTGTAACTGTTTTGAATTCTTTTTCAAGGGCTTCAAGAACATTCTGTGGATACTCTGCCTTACCAGTTGCTATAGGCATGGATGGAATCTCATATCTATTAACTACCACTGTACCTTCAGGCTTAAGATATTCAATCCATCTGGCTGCTTCCATCTTTTCAAAGGAAACAAGTATATCCGCTTGACCTTTGCCTATTATTGATGAGTAAACCTTCTCGCCAAATCTAACCTGTGTAGTAACACTACCGCCTCTTTGCGCCATACCATGAACCTCGGACATCTTAACATCATATCCAGCCTTCATAAGTCCGGCAGTCAGCATTTTACTAACCAATATGATACCTTGGCCGCCAACGCCTACCAATAATATATTTTTAGTCACTTTCATTATTGCTCACCAACCTTTACAATTGCATCAAACTTGCATACCTGCATACAAACATCACAGCCTACGCACATGGATTGTTCAATATATGAAACCCCATTCTTAAAGGATATTGCTGGACATCCAACCTTTAAGCACATCTTGCACTTCTTGCACTTGTCAGAAACGACTTCGCATTTTGTCTTGAAAGGTGCAAGTCCCTTAATTAATACACATGGTCTCTTTGTAACGATGGCATAAGGCTCAGTTGCCTGCATCGCTTCTTCTACAGTGTCATTCATTGCCTTAAGATTACATGGATCTACTACTGCAACAGTCTTGTAACCGATTGCCTTTAATACATCTACTGGGTCAAGTGCAATTGTATCTTCACCCATTAACGTCTTGCCTGTACCTGGATTCTCCTGGTGACCCGTCATACCAGTAATGCTGTTGTCTAGTACAACCGGGATCATTTTACCCTTATTGTATACAACATCAATGGCACCCGTGATTCCAGAGTGGAAGAAGGTTGAATCCCCAACTACCCCAAATACCTTTGTATCTCTGCCTGTTACTTCAAAGGATTTTGCCATACCCATAGCAGCGCTGATACCAGCACCCATGCAGATAACAGAGTCCATTGCCTCAAGAGGTTGCATTGCTCCCAATGTGTAACAGCCGATATCACCAGCTATAACAGTGTTCTTCTTCTTTGACATTGTGTAGAAGAAACCTCTGTGCGGGCAGCCTGCACAAAGTACAGGAGGTCTAGCAACTACATTTGTATCAACTGTTTTGCTCTCTGTATTTATACCAAGAAGTGCTTTGGCAACAATATCCGGGTTTAGCTCATACATGTTAGGTATTAGCTCTTTACCGATACATTTGATGCCGGCAGCCTTCATTTGTTCTTCCATAAATGGCTCTAATTCTTCTATAACATAAACTGTATCAAACTTGGAAGCGAAATCTCTTATCATGTCCATTGGAAGCGGATAAGTGAAGCCTAGCTTTAAGTAGGAAGCCTTATCTCCGAAAACTTCCTTTGCATATTGATAAGCTACGCTTGCAGTAACAATACCGATATTTGTATTTTCATTATATTCAGCCAAGTTAAGTGGTGATGTATTTGCATACGCCTCTAAAGCTTTTAGCTTCTTTTCAAGTACACCGTGAGCAATCTTAGCATTTGCTGGTGTAGCAACGAATTTATCCAATCTTCTTGTATATGGCTTAAAGCCTACTTCTTCTCTTTCCCCTAATTCTACGATGCTTTTGCTGTGACATACTCTGGTAGTTACTCTATAAAGCACAGGAATATCAAACTCTTCGCTTATTTTGTATGCTTCCTTTAAAAAATCCTTTGCTTCTTGACTGTCACTTGGCTCAATCAATGCCATTTTGGCAAACTTTGCATAGTATCTGTTGTCTTGCTCATTCTGTGAGCTGTGCATGCTTGGATCGTCAGCAGTTACTAATACAAAACCACCATTTACGCCAAGGTAAGCGTAAGTAAAAATTGGGTCAGCAGCAACGTTAACCCCTACGTGTTTCATAGCTGCTAAGCTTCTTGAACCAGCTATGGATGCACCAATTGCAACTTCACACGCTACCTTTTCATTTGGAGCCCATTCACTGTAAATATTCTCCTTGTAGTCTACCATATGCTCAAGTATTTCTGTACTTGGTGTACCAGGGTATGCTGCTGCTACTGTTACTCCAGCTTCATAAGCACCTCTGGCAATTGCTTCGTTACCTGACATTAACTTCTTCAATATTTTTCCCCCTTACATATCTGTTTCGCACTTCTGAAATTTTTATATATTAATCTAAAAGTGCGAAACCCAATTAATTTATTATTATTTTATTGTTGATTATTTAATGTCCACTACCACTGCAGCCGCTGCAACTGCTGCCACAGGATTTAACCTTCGGTATTTTCTGACCTGAAATCAAGCTTCCAAGTGCAATGGATAAAAGCTTTGCTTCTGAGGAATCAGCTCTGGAAACAAGAACAATCGGCGCCTTGGCACCCATAATGATACCAGCAGACTTGGAACCTGCAAAGTATGTTAAGGATTTGCCCAAGGCATTTCCAACTTCGTAATATGGAACCAATAGTATGTCTGCATCTCCAGCACCCTCTGCATGATAGCCTTTGTGTTCACAGGCTTCCTTGCTTATAGCCAAATCAAGGGCTGCAGGTCCAATTACAGATACACCCATAGCATCCCATTTATCCTTCATATCAGCTATCTCCTTGGCATCTACAGTGGCTTGGATTTTTGGATTTACCACCTCTGCACCGGCCAAGCAAGCCGCATTCACTTTATCCATGCCCAAAGCCTTACATGCTGTAATGACATTTTCTAAAATTTGAACCTTTTGATTTAAGTCCGGCGCTACATTCATACCGCCATCTGTTAAGAATAGAAGCTTATGATAGCTTGGTACTTCATAAACCATAACATGGCTTAATAGGTTATCTGTACGCAAGCCAATTTCCTTATCTAAAACAGCTCTTAATATGTCTGCTGTCTGAAGGATTCCCTTCATAAGAAATTCAGCTTCTCCAGTGCTAACCAGCTCCACTGCTTTTCTTGCAGCAAGGGTTAAATCAGGCTCATCAATTATTTCATATAGTTCACTTGTGATGTTGAGTTTTTCCATCATTTCGATAATTTTTTGCTGATCTCCAACCAATATTGGTTCAACCAACCCAATTTCCTTAGCTTCTGCAACAGCCTTCAGTACATCAGCATCTTGAGCCGCTGCAACTGCTAATCTCATAACTCCTTGCTTTTTTGCAGCATCAAGAAGTTCATTGAAATTTGTAATCATATAATCACTCCTTGTTATTTTAATCCATTGAAGTCCAGTATGGACATAACTATTTTTACTTAATATACTAATTATTATAACAGACTTACAATAATTTTTGTATACTTAAAATAATTTTGCAACGAAAAAAATTGTGTAATTTTCTTAACAATTGTCTTTGATTTAGTTATATTTGCAAATAAATACATAAAAAACTATGTATATTTTAATAACCTAGTTCTTCATTTATTATAACTACCATGATATCCTTCCTCATAGGCTTCTTTCGTATTATAGTCGTAATATTGCACATTCTTTGAGGGCTATTGCAGTCAATACAGCTTTGATTTATTGCACATGGAGTGTTAAGCTTCAATCTTCTGGCATTCTTAAAAGCATTGTTTTCTATTCTCTCCATGGCAGCATCAACATTTTCTGCAATTTTATTTGAACCGCATACAATAATTGTCTTTTTGGGACCATAAAACATTGCAGCTACTCTATTCCCCATTCCATCTGTATTTACAAGCTTTCCATCCTGTGTCAAAGCATTGGTGCTGGTTAAGTACACATCTGCATTGGCAGCTGTATGCCTTGCTTTATCCATATCCTCTTGTGTAGCTTCCAACCAGTGCCAATGTACCGCATTGCCTCGCTCCTTGAGAAGACGGTCAAGCTCCAAGGTTTTAATCGTCATGGAACCACCTATGCCTACTGTCTCTTCAGGTTTGATTTCCTTTAGCAGTTCATCAACAGCTTCCTTTGAAGTTTCATAGTATCTGACATCAAAATTGTTCTTCTTTAAAGCATCAACTGTATTTTTGATTATTTGTTCCATAATATCACTCCTCTTTTCTTTCTATATTCATTATACTTCATAAGAAAAAAAATCATCAAGCTTAGCTTGATGATTTTGTAATTTATAGATCGTAATACATTGCAAATTCTTCCGGATGAGGAATGATGCTAATTTTTTTATGATCCTTTTCAAATTTGGTTTTGATCCATGTGTCAATCAATTCTTTTGTAAATACGCCACCTTGAAGCAAGAAGTCATAATCATCCTTCAGGGCTTCCAAGGCTTCTTCCAGGTTCTTTGGCAGTCCTTTGATTTTCTTCTTCTCTTCTTCATCAAGCTCATATATATTTACATCATAAGGTCCAAAGCCTTCTGCTACAGGATCTATCTTATTAATTATTCCATCTAAACCAGCCATAAGCATTGCTGAATAAGCAAGATAAGGATTACAGGTCGCATCAGATGGTCTAAATTCAAAACGCTTGTTTTCCGGTCTGTTTGCATAGCCTGGGATCCTAATGACTGAGCTTCTGTTTGAGGTTGCATAGCATATGCTGACAGGTGCCTCATAGCCTGGTACCAATCTCTTGTAGGAATTTGTACTTGGATTGGTAAAAGCCAGCAATGCCGGTGAATGCTTCAGCAATCCTCCTATAAAATACAATGCTGTCTGACTTAAGCCAGAATATCCGTTTTCATCATAGAATAAGGGTTTTCCATCCTTAAAAAGCTGCATATGCACATGCATACCACTTCCTGCTTCTCCGAAAATTGGTTTTGGCATAAATGTAGCCGACTTGCCACGTTCAATTGCCAAATTCTTTACTACATATTTCAATAGCAGGGTTTTGTCTGCCATATTCTTCATTGTACCAAATTCTACTTCTATTTCTACTTGACCAGGACCACCAACCTCATGGTGATGGTATTTTACGGGAACCCCAAGTTCCTCCAGCAATAAGCACATATCTGTTCTTAAATTATGAGTAATATCATGGGGTAATGCAACATGGTAGCCGCCTTTGTGACCAACCTTATAGCCTTGATTGTTGATCATATCGTTGGTATTCCATCCAGCTTGCATGGAATCAACAGTAGCTTCCATATGATTTGGCTTGTTTTCATAAGATACGCTGTCAAATATATAGAACTCAAATTCAGGTCCTATTATGTTTTGATCCGCTATATTTGTTTCCTTCATGTATTTTTCCGCTTTTTCTGCAATAAATCGCGGGTCTCCTTGATATCTGTGTATTTTTTTCTCCAGTGAATATATATTACCAATCATACTTAATGTGGGAACTTCGCAAAATGGGTCAACAAATGCTGTACTTAAATCAGGAATAAATACCATATCACTCTTTTCAATTGTCATAAAGCCATAGCTGGAGCCATCAAATCCTATGCCATCTGTCATAACCTTCTCGCTAAATCTATCGGCCGGTATTGATAAATGGTGCCATCTGCCTGCCAAGTCAGAAATTTTGAAATCAATAATCTTAATATGATTCTCCTGACAATAGCTTTTAACTTCCTGTACACTATTGAACATTGCCTTTCCCCCTTGTCAATTTATCTAAATTGAGTATATTTTATTTCTCAATTATTGTCAACTTAGCTATAAATTTCTAATTGTCTTCCAAGAGATCTTTCAGCATATCCTGCATTTTAGCATTATTGACAACAAAGAAGGATAAACCGTTAATATTCTTTGTTCCGCCGGGTAGTGTCTGCAGGCTAATATTTTCAGATTTCACTGTACTTGCTTTTGTTATATAAAACATCATTTGCTTAGGAGTCATGTTGGTCTTTACATTTTCTTGGATAGGTCCTTGAAGCTTCATAAAGTTCAATACCAAATTCCCTTTAATAACCTTTTCAATACCAAGCTTTACAACCTCCTGCTGCATTCCGATTCGTCCCAAATCCCCTTCAGCATATCCCCCGCCTTTGTTATTCTTACGCCAACGAAGTATTTTTACGATGTCTTCTCCACTCTTAATAACTTGTCCCTTTTCAAAATGAATC
Organism: Clostridiales bacterium GWB2_37_7; assembly: GCA_001797185.1. Classification (GTDB taxonomy): domain Bacteria; phylum Bacillota; class Clostridia; order Lutisporales; family Lutisporaceae; genus GWB2-37-7. The sequence continues at coordinate 25,438 of MGOS01000124.1, read as the reverse complement.
TTCAAATCATCAGCCGGGTCATCGTAATTCATATTTGCTGGCACTTCTATCTTTATACCACCTATTGCATCTACAATGTTCTCAACAGCGTTGTAGTCTATTTGTACATAATAATTCACTGGTACTCCCGTTAGTCCTTCTACGCTTTTTACTACGCCCTCTGCCTTACCCTTGCCATAAGAAGCATTGATTTTACGTTGTGCTGTACCACTTACACCTTTTCTCGCATAGTAGGTGTCTCTTGGAATAGAATATATCTGGATATCCTTGGACCTCGGGTTGAAGCTGGCTAGCATCATCGTGTCTGCCAAACCGTTGGCAACACCTATTACCAGTACATTCACTCTTTTCCCTGGTACAGGATAACCTTCTGCTCCACCAGCAACACTTAGGGAATTTAGAAAGTAATAGAAATAACCATATCCAGCCATCGCTATCAAAGCAACCAATATAATTAAGTTTCTAAAAAAAATTTTCTTTCTTATTTTCAAGTTTTCATCTCCTCATATACTTGTACATTATTTTATAATGCATAGGAATATCTAATTCTACTTAAACAAGTATTCCGACTATGCATTTCATAAAAGACCTCCTAAATTATAAATACTTTAATAGAAGTCTTTTCTACACATTACAACAAAATTAGTTTAAAACTATTTAGTTTAGTTGTAAAGCAATATATTCTTCGGTATATTACAAAATTCACCTTAAATGCGTCATGTTTACTGATTGTTGCTATTTATTGCAGTATTAATATATCATATGTATCTAAAGCAAGAGAAGGTATTTATTCTAATGCTAAATACCTTCTCTTGCTGTCTTCTAAAATAATTTCATAATATTTCTTCACCAATATTTCATTACTTGTCATCAACACCCTCACATTTTCCAGCTCCACTATATCAAACTTGACTGATAAACCACAGCTTGCTGATACTTCTCTAGGTACTGGCATAACAGTGAGCTTGATCTGATTCTCCTTCAACGTCTTTTCAAAACGAAGTGCGTGGTGTGTATTATCAAAGGTAGCAACTACCTCTTTGCTGCTCATGTGCTTTCACCTCTTATCACTTAACTATTATGTATATGTTTTGTACAAAGCTTTTTCTTGATTCATTTGTCATAAAACATACATTTTTGTAACCCTATTTCTTCGACAAACATTTATTACATATACATTTATATTATCTTATTTATATACTAAATAGCAATTATTAATCTTTTTGACATAACCCCTAAAGCAATGTACTATAAAATAAAGATAGTTTGATAATTAACAATAAGAGGTGCATGATGGACTTTAAGCAAATAGAGGCTTTTGTTTATGTGGTGAGGCACAAAAGCTTTTCAAGAGCAGCGGATGCGATATACCTTACTCAACCTACTATAAGTGCTCACATAAGTTCCTTAGAAAAAGAACTGGGCATTAAGCTGATCGACCGCTCCGGTAAGGATATTGAACCTACAGAGGCGGGCAGATTGTTTTACGAGCATGCAGCGAATTTGATGAATATAAGAGACAATGCAATATTTTCTTTAAGCAGCTACAATAACAGCGTAAAAGGCAAAATTGAGATCGCTGCATCTACAGTTCCCAGTCAGATTATATTGCCAAGACTCATGAAGAGCTTCTTATTTAAATATCAAGATATAAGCTTTTCTATTGTCCAGATGGATTCAGAAGAAGTGACTGCAGCCATTTTAGAGAAGAAATATGAAATTGGCATAGTAGGTACCAAGGTTCAAAGCGCCAAGCTATGCTGCAATAAGCTGGCAGAAGATAAACTGGTGCTTATCACTGCCAACAATGAAAAGTATGCAGCTATTAATAAAGAGAAAATCCCCTTCAGCACCATTGCTATGGAAGGCTTTATAATCAGAGAGACCGGGTCAGGAACCAGACATGAATTTGAGAGAATAATTGAGGAAAGCGGAATACATAAAAGCTCTATAAATATCATAGCGCAAATGAACAGCATAGAAGCAATCAAACAAAGTGTTAGTATGGGCTTGGGTGTTTCTATCATGTCTCAATTGAGCGTACAGGACTATGTACGCTGTGGTTTGCTAAAAGCCTTTGATATAGAAGGTCTTGATCTTTCAAGGGCCTTCTATATCATACACATGGCAAATAGACCTTTATCTCCACTTAGCAACCTATTCTTGAAATTTATAGATGAACAAATAAATAAGGACGCATAGCGTCCTTATAATATCTCTTCAAAATTTTCTTCACTGTATACCTTAATACCGTTCTGCTCCAGTAAACGAGCGGTCACGCCCATTCCATCCTTCACCTTCCCTTGGAAGCTTCCATCGTATATTTGCTTGCTGCCGCAAGAAGGGCTTCTTTCTTTTAGGATGGCAAAGCTGCAGTTGCAAAGCTTTGCTATTCTAAGGGTTTCTTCTGCACCAATTGCGAATTCCTTTGTCACATCAATGCCTATATTATTTAAGATCTTTGCTTCTTCAACATACTCTGCCGGTGGCCTAGGGGTAGTCAGTCCTCCAAGCTGCTCAGGGCAAATGGGTATTAATGTTACGTTTTGCATGTGCTCCAGCAGCTTCTCAACCTTGTTGTTGTTGCCGTTGTATTTGCAATTCACACCCAGCAGACATGCACTTACAAGTATATTCATTTGCTTCACCTAACCTTTAACCTCTACTATCGTTGCACCGGCACCACCCTCGTTGTATGCCCCTCCTCTGACTGATTTTACATGAGGATGACTGCGCAAGCTCTGCATAATCCCAGCTCTCAATACACCTGTGCCTTTACCGTGAACGATGGTGATCTGTCCTGCTCCAGCCAAATATGCATCATCAATATATTTGTCTACATTCATCAGAGCCTCATCCAAGCTTTGCCCTCTAACATCTATCTGTGTAGAAATCGATCGAGCTTTTTCACTGCTTAGATTCAAATTTACCTGCTTCTTAGCACTCTGCTTTTCCTCTTGATCCATTGCTAGATTGTTTAAATTTACATTAACCTTCATGATGCCAGCCTGAACCATGAGGTTGCCCTGCTCATCAGGGAGCGTCAAAACATATCCCTTTTGATTGAGGTTGACTATCTTAACAGTATCTCCAAGCTTCAATTGCTTTGGAGGCTTGTGACTCACCTTATTAAACACGGCCTCCCCGATTTTATCTTCCGTCTCATCCTGCTTTCTCTTCAGCTTCAGCCTAGCTTGCTCTATAATTACAGCTTTGTCCGCTGCTTCTTTTTCCATGGCTTCTCGCAGCTCCTTGATGATTTGATCCGCTTCTTCCTTTGATCTTTTTACAATTGAAAGGGCTTCTCTCTGAGCATCACGTAAAATTCTTTCCTTTTGCTCCTCCAACTTATCAAGTCGATTGTCCAAATCCTTCTTACTTCTTTCTATGTCCATCCTGATACGGGAAGCAAGGTCGCTTTCTTCCTGCATCTTTTTCCTGTTTTCCTGCAAATCCTTTATAACATCCTCAAACTCAATATCATCCTTGCTTATAAACTCCCTGGCCCTTAGAATGATATCATCGCTTAATCCAAGCTTGCTTGATATTTCAAAGGCATTGGACTTGCCGGGTATTCCAATCAACAGCTTGTAAGTAGGTCTAAGGGTGGCCACATCAAACTCCACACTGGCATTGCATACACCGGGAGTAGAAAGAGCATAAATCTTCAACTCACTATAATGCGTAGTACCTGCAGTTCGAATGTTTTTCTTGTACAGAAGCTCCAGTATAGACATGGCAAGTGCTGCGCCTTCTGTAGGGTCCGTACCTGCCCCCAGCTCGTCAAACAACACCAATGAGTTTGGTGTAATGTTTTTTAATATATTTACGATATTGGTCATATGAGAGGAGAAGGTACTCAAGCTTTGCTCTATGCTTTGTTCATCTCCTATATCTGCAAAAACCTCATCAAAAACAGCGACCTCACTATAATCGCCCGCTGGAATATGAAGACCCGCTTGAGCCATCAAGGTCAGCAAACCCATGGTTTTTAATGTAACAGTTTTACCACCTGTATTAGGTCCTGTTATAACCAAGGTATTAAAGCTTTCGCCGAGGTATATATCGATAGGCACCACTGTATCCGCCTTCAATAGAGGATGTCTGCCTTTCTTTATATTTACAATGCCCTTGTCGTTTACCTTGGGTTCTACCCCTCTTAATTCAAAAGAAAGCTTTGCTTTGGCAAATATGAAATCCAAAGTAGCTAATATTTCAGCATTTTGCTTGATGCTGTCATATTTCTCTCCTACCAGCCTAGACAACTCCTCAAGTATCCTTTGAATTTCTTCTTTTTCACTCAGCTTCAGCTGCTTGAGGTCATTTTGCATTTCAACTATAACCATTGGCTCTATAAATAAGGTTGCCCCGGTAGCTGATTGGTCATGTATAATGCCCGGAATCTGCCCTCTATGCTCCTGCTTTACAGGTATAACATGTCTGTCCCCTCTCACAGTAACAATGGGTTCCTGCAAAAATTTTGAATATGCTGAGGAAGTGACCATGTGATTGAGTTTATCTTTTATGCTGGCATTTTTGTCCTTGATCTTCCTTCTTATGCTGTGCAACAGGCTGCTAGCTCTATCGGAAATCTCTTCTTCATTTTCAATTGCATTATATATGCTTTCCTCTATTGCTTTAAAGGTGCTTAAGGTATCTATATAGTATTCAATAATTGGGAACTGCTGCTCCCCTTTGTTTTCACTCATATAGTTCTTTAGTATCCTGCAGCTTCTCAATGTGTCTGCAATTCTTAGAAGCTCAACCGGGTCAAGGCTGGATTCCAGCTTAACCTTTCTCAAGGGAACTCTTATGTCATGAATGCCATGCAGTGGCGGATTTCCTTTTTTTAATGCAATATTAACTGCTTCCGTCGTTTCCTGCAGCAGCTCTCTTACTTCAAATATATCACTGGATGGAACAAGAGTTTCTGCAATATCTCTTCCCATTGTAGAAACTGTATTGTCACATAGCCTGGCAATAATCTTTTGATATTCCAATGTCTTGAGACATTTTTCGTTCATTTTCTCACCTCATTTATGTGGTCTTGTTGATGCTTCCGTCAGAGAATGCAGGCAGCCAAAAACAGAATTCAGTTCCTTCTCCCAAAACACTATTTACTGTTATTTCACTTCCATGGAAGCAGATAAGCTGCTTTACAATGGCTAGCCCCAATCCTGAGCTTTCTTCTGATTTTGATTTATTTATTGTATAGAACCTATCAAATATAAAAGGCAGATCCTCATGGGGAATACCCTCCCCAAAATCTCTAATACAAACATAAATTCTATCATTTTGTTTGTAAGAATTGATTAATATGTTCCCATAGTTATATGAATGCTTGATAGAATTATGCAAAAGATTAATGACAACCTGTTTTATTTTATTTTCATCGCCCAAGCTAAGCAGTAAATCATCTGAAAAATTGTTAAATTTAATAGATATATTTCTCTTAGTTGCAATTGGATATACCTTAACAATCGTTCTTTTCAGCAAGGCATCCATACTAAAGGAACTGGTATTAAGCTGAAGGAAGCCTTCCTCTATTTGTGAAAGCTGAAGAATCTCATCTACCATTTTTTTTAATCTTATGGATTCTTCCATGATGATATTAAGATACTTTTGCTCTTCTTCTTTGCTTTCTGCCAATCCATCCAGCATGATCTCTGTATATCCCTGCAAATAGCTTAAGGGTGTCCTTATTTCATGAGATACATTGGCAATAAATTCTCTCCTGATTTTTTCGACTCGTGACAACTGTTTCGCTAAATTATTCATTGTTTCACCCAATGCCTTGATTTCTTCACTGGATTTTAAATTTATAGTGGTATTGTAATTACCCTTTGCAATTTCCTTAGCAGCATTGTTGATAAGTACCAGAGGTGCAGAAAAACTTTGAGACAAAAAAAAGGACAGCATCGAAGCCAGTATAATTGCACCTATAAATATATATAAGAACTGCAGCTTAATCGCATTGTTGGTAGTCTCCAGCTGCTCCAGCGGTGTTGCAATATATACGGCCCCCATAAGGGTAGGTTCTTTGATTTCACCGGATGTGCCTACATCAATAATCGCTTGCTGAATAACCTTGTCTTCTACATTATTCTTTAAAATAGGAACACCTACCAATAAGGTATCCATATTCCGAATCATAAAGTTTCTTTTATGTACATTCTTAAAACTTTTAATTTGCGGCATAAAATCAGTCCCAAAAACATATCCTACCTTGTATTCAGTTGTACCTCTTGTATATTCGATTCTAGTGTATTTGTCCGTCACAATTATAATATCATTAACCCTGCGTATTACCTCTTCATAAGGTGCTGTAAAATTGTACTGACTACTGGCTATATAATCGGCAATTTTTTTTGCATCTTTTTCAACTTGTTTAATCTCTTGGTCTAAATAAAATGTATACAAGAATCTGGTTTGAAATATCATGCTTAAAAATAATAGCACCACTGTCAATGATATGATACCAACCCAAAGCTTGACTACAATTTTATTTCTGTTCATTTTGGCACCTCAAGCTTATAACCGACTCCCCATATAGTCGTTATATAATTGTTATATTGACCTAGCTTTTCTCTTAGCTTTTTGACATGGGTGTCTACCGTTCTTGGATCACCATATTGTTCATAACCCCACACCTTTAGCAGCAGCTGCTCTCTATTAAACACAATCTTTGGATTTGTTGCAAAATAATAAAGCAGTTCATATTCTTTGTTTGTTAGGTTTACTATCTGGTTATCAATAGTGACCTCTCTGGATAGCCTGTTTATTAAAATTTCTCCAACTTGAAGATTATGTAAAGACTCGATGTTTCTATTGTCAGCTCTTCTAAGCAAAGCTTTTATTCTTGCCACTAATTCCTTTGGGCTGAAGGGCTTTACAATATAATCGTCTGCACCCAGCTCAAAGCCAAATAACTTATCAAATTCCTCTCCTCTGGCAGTCAATAGTATAATTGGAACATTTGAGCTTCTCCTGATTTCTCTGCATACTGTCCAGCCGTCTATTTCGGGAAGCATTATGTCCAATACTACAATATCGACTTCACAATTCTTGAACATGTCCAAGCCTTTCTTACCATCAACAGCTTCAAAAATCTCAAAGTTCTCCTTCTTAAATGCTATTTTCATAAGCTCTCTCATTTTCTCTTCATCTTCAATAATTAAAACCTTGGTATTGCTTTCCATATCTGCATCTCCTCCTATTATGAATGAATATACATTTATTAAGCTTCTATTCTATACCTCTAAAATAATGACCCTTTGTATAACCATTTTTCTTTAACTCGTCAATGACATTGCTTTTACTGTTATCCGATAAATTGTATAGCTTTTCTTTATATGCTTTTACTATTTCAAATATATCCTTGTCCTTTTCAAAATAAAAATCCAATCTCAGCTTATGGATACCGCTATCAATAATATTTGCTAAATTCTCATAAACACATAATACATCACTATTTAAAATCATACTTTTGCAATTTCCCATATTTACAATTCTAAATAATTTATATTTTTCATCTAAAATACCATAGCTGGTATGCTCGCTGTTGTTGCATGCATCACACTCAGAGGCCGCAGTTTTAGGACAATATTCCGTAATCATAGCCGGCAGATATCCATATACGATGGCTTCCAGCTCTACATTACTGGCTTGGCTAAGATCTTTAATTTGCGACAAATTCAACTCCGGAGATATGCAAATGCTTTGCATACCTTGCTTTTTTAAAAAGGCAGCCGTAGCACCATTTACAGCATTCATGCTAAAATTGCTCCTTAGCTTTCTGTTCTTTAGCCTCTCTGCAATTTTTATATGTCCAATATTTGAAATGACCAAACCCAGTCCATCATTTTTTCTCATTGCCTGCTGAAGCATCATTTCTATAGACCTCACTTCAACGTCCCTGGTTATTTGAGGCAATACATAAAACAAGGAGCACTTTGCACCAATACACGGGGCGGACAACTCCTCAATAAGCTTTAAGTTCTCGTTGTATCTATAATCTCCTAGTATGTATAGGGAGTCCGCGCCTCCCCTTATTGCACTTAGTCCTGCTTCTACATTTGCAACTCCCGCAATCAACTCTTTTTCCGCTTTGCTGCTGCTAACACCATCATCCAAAAATCTCCTAATTTCTTCTAAGTCAAATTCCTTGAGGCTTCGATGATGCAAATTTACACGCTGAGCTGACAATAATTCTATCGCTTCTCGTCTCAGATTATTTATAGCCTTTACACTCAAAAAGCTGTTTGCTTCAATATCTATTTCCAGCTGATTTAAAACATAAGGCGTATCCTTCGTCTTATTTAATTGTTCAGCAACCTTATCTTCTGTCATAGCAAGCTTTTGGGCCCGTTGAATATATTCATCGCCTATCACTTCTGCTTTGTGACCCTCATTGTCACATATCACCAGCGTTGGAGGTTTGTTTATCTTACCGTTGAATATGCCTCTTACAGCAATCTTTTTCTTATTCTTGTAGGCATACTCTTCTCTAGCCTTATGAAAGAGCTTGCTATCTATGGTTTTATTTACAATACTGCCGGGAGTCACTCTGTCTGTGATAAATATTCTAATCTTATCCCCTGCTTTAGCTGATTTTACAGTATTGTTTTCTTTTTTAATTCCGCTTATCGTGCTGCCGATGGATTTGCCATTTATACTGCGTATCTCTATCGCATCACCGTCATTTAAAAAATTGTCCTCCATCAACAGTTCTACAATATTGCCCTTTTGGTTTAATACTCTGCCTATATATATCCCTCTGTTGTCGGGTCTTTCTGAATTAACTATTTCTTGATTTCGTTTGTTAAACATATAGCCTTCCGTAAATTCTCTATTAAAGGCTATTCTTAGCTCATAGGCGGCTTGCTCCGATATACATTGTTTCTCGCCTTTCTGTAAGCAATCCAATGCTTCTCTATAATTGTGAGTAATGATTGCAACGTATTCCGGTCTTTTCATTCGCCCTTCTATTTTTAGGGAGACTGCACTGGATGCAGTAATCGCATTTAAATTTCCATAAGTATTTAAATCTCTTGTACTGATGAGATAAGAACCATAGTTTGATTGTATTTCGTTTTGTTTGCTTGTTTCAAACAAACTGTATTTTTTTCTGCAAGGCTGTGCACACTTGCCTCTATTGCCGCTGCGACCACCAATGAGGCTGCTCATGTAGCACTGGCCCGAATAGCACACACACAATGCACCATGTATAAATATCTCAGTATCTATACTTGTATTTTCTGCAACCTTATTTATTTCCTGCAAGGAAAGCTCCCTTGCAAGTACCACTCTCTTAAATCCAAGCTCATGAAGGACACTGGCACCATCTGTATTATGTATAGCCATCTGAGTACTGCAATGTACTTCAAAATCAGGCAGCAGCTTTTTCACCAGCATAGCTAGTCCAATATCCTGAAGGATGACTGCATCTGCTTGTATAGAGTATAAATATCTAATGTACTCTATCACCTCTCGCAGTTCATTTTGCAATATTAATATATTTACGGTTATATATACTCTGACGCCTCTTATATGCGCGTATTCCACTGCCTTTTTCAGCATATCCTCGTCCAAATTATCGGCATATGCTCTGGCATTAAATTTGCTGCCGCCTATGTAAACTGCATCTGCACCGCTTTCCACAGCTGCTTCTAGGGCTTCCAAACTGCCAGCAGGCGCAAGTAGTTCCATTTTATTCATTGCTTCACGTCCATTCGGTTTTTTAATCTACAGCATTATCTTTCCATAGGCATAGTATTTTTATAACGCCTTATTTATTCTGATTCTTTATGTTGGATTTGTAGGTTAATCCTTTGTTCTTATCTTGCTTATCAAAGCTTCCCTTGCCTTTATAATCATCCAATTCTTTTTTAACCTTCAAAAGTTCAATTTGATTTTCAAATAACTTGTTTTGAAGCTCATCAATAGCTTGTCTTGATACATCTAATTCAACATGAAGATCCTTCATTTCCTCTTGAGCCTTTGCCCACTCTCTGCTTATTTTTCCAAGTTCAATTTGAGTCTTGGTATATTCACTTTGTGTTTTGGTATATTGCTCTTTTACTGCTTCTAATTCTCGGTTTAAGCTGTTCAATTCCTCAAAGGGCTTCTGCATTTCAGATTGTAAAACTTCTAATTTTTCCGATGTATCAGAAAGCTGAAATTGAGTTTTATAAAGTGCGTCTGCAAGATTAAGCGCAGTAAGCACCGCTACCATATTTACATTGTAGCGGTTATTGCTTTTTGAAATTTCTCTCATAATACTATCAACTTTTCGAGCCAAATCTAAGTAATATTCCTGCTCTTCTTCCCCTACCAATATGTAGTCCTGCTCCATGATTCTAACACTTATCTTGTTTTTCGCCATGTATTTCGACTCCTTCAAGAGTATTTATAATATTTATCTTTAGTATATTCTTTAAAAATAGAAATTTTCCTTCATTTAGCAAGGACAAAATAGCTTAAACCTCAAAAAAAGGTGCATTTTACTGCACCTAAATTAGATTACTCATAACCTATATCATTTATTCACATCAAAATTGTAATCAACCTGCCATATGGTATTATTGACATCAATATTTGAAGCAGCATAAGCGGGATAAATCGAAGCTGAAATGCAAACCAGTACAGGCAAGAGAAAGCCTAATGCTATACTATATATTGAAATATACAAGGGGATATTTAAAATATAGCATACAATAAAGGATATTCCTAAGCCCAGTATAAGACTGCAAATACCAGAAGCCAAGGAAATAGTATAAGCTTTTAAGTATACAAGACTGCGTATTCTCCTCACTGAGCTGCCATAGAACTTTAGAAGGCCATAATATTGCTTGCTTTTTTCAATATCAAGCAACATTATATTACCTAGTCCAACAATCGCTACAGTAAGCCACACCAAAGCCATAGCAATCAATAGACCTTTGTACTTATCTGTAAATGCTTCTAATAGTTCAACTTGATTGATCTGCTTTATATTCACTTCCTCTATTTTCAACCCATTGTTTTTGAAAAAATATCTGATCTTTGCTTTTGCTTCGTCAATTTTAATATTCTCAAGCAGTACCAGGGTTTTTTGCAGCTTATAAAATGTCAGATTATTATCCAGCATTGTAATAGGAATATAAGCAATGCCTTGTTCATTGTTGAGCTGTTTTTCGGAAAGGTCTAATCTTTTGGACACACCTATAATTGTAGCTTCAAATTCCATATCCTCTATCGAGGTCTCAATGGTTCTTCCTACTACTGCGGTGGTACCAAACAATTGGTCTGCAGTTAATTCATCTATTACAATGACATTTAAATTGTCGTCAAGATGACCCTCTGTGAGAAATATACCTCTTGTCATTTCCAAACCCGCATATTTCAAAAAGCTGCTGTTAACTGCCTTTAATCTTACTGTACTTTGCTCCTTATATGAGGATAAAATCGAACTGTTTATAGATATTGGCATTATAGTACGAATTTCAGGCATCTGTTCTGACAGCTTTTCAAAATCCTCATACAATGCAGAGCTTCCTTCTAAATCAATGTTAAGGAGAACAGTTGCTTCATTGCCTAATCCATTTTTCAGCATTTGTTTGCCGCTTTCCAGGGTATTAATAAATGCTACCATAGGTGCTACTCCAATAATAATACAGAGAACAGCCAGTATAAGCCTATTGGCGACAAGCTTCATCATACAGCTCCAGCCTCCTTGCAGCAGTTAAGACTTTGTTATCAGATATGATGCTGCCATTTTCAAATATAATATGTCTTTCTGCTTTATCACAAAGCTGCTTTCTTTCTGAAAAGCAAATAACAGCTGTACCCTTCACATTTAATTCTTGCAAAAAATCAAGCATTATATTGGCATCCTGTTCCTTAAGGTTGCTTGCTGGCTCATCTGCAATGATTAAAATAGGTTTTACAGCCAATGCTCTAGCCATTGCAACCTTATGCTTTTCCAACTCAGTAAGCTTCTTTACTTGACTATTTAGCAGGCTGCTTAGACCAAGCTTTTCTGCTTCATCTAATATTGCTTGGTTTTTCTCGGGTTTGCTATCAGTTTGAATTGGAATTTCAATGTTTTGATATACTGTAAGTTCTTCAATAAGATTTAAATTCCTAAATAAAAAACCTATTCCACTTCTTACACAATCAAGCTTAAGCTTTTCTATCATAGCTGTATCAATATAGTTGTACAGGTATTTGCCAGCATCCGGTCTATCCAGACAACCAAGTGTATTGATAAAGCTGATTTTGTCTGGTCCGTACAGACCGCTGATGCAAACAAATTCACCGCTGTCGATTCGAAGATTCAAGCTATCAACAACTGATTTGTCCTTATCTGTTATTTTATCTTGTATAAGCAAGTTTTCCATCCAAATAAGTATAAAGCGGTCTTGCTTTATCATTTAAGCTCATACCCCCAACTCCAAAGCTTAAAGCTAGTTTCATCCTGAACTCGCTCCGGTGGATTTATAATATACTGGTCTCCTGGTATAAGTCCTTCTATAACCTCCACCATGAATCCATCTGCAATACCCGTTTCGATATGCTTTCTAACTGCTTTATTATCCTTGAACAAGTAGACGAACTTATTGCCATTTTGATCCTCTACTATACCTTGGAAGTTGATTGCGACTACGTCTGTTCTGATATTTAGATCCAGCTTTATCTTTGTTTCAAAACCAACCTTTATATTTTGATCCGGCTCATCCACAACAATCTTAATTTTTACCATGGGAAGCTTTGAGCCTCCTTGAGGCATAGCGGCGGTTTCATCAATCTCTGCTACTGTACCTAGATAGGTTTTTTCCTCAAGTCCTGTAATTGTAATGGATGCCTTTTGACCCACAACTACCTGTACAGCTTCATTTTGCTTAATATATGTATTTATAACATATTTAGATAAATCATAAATTTCTATCTTCTTATTTTCTAAAAAAGGATATTGATTGTTTTGAAGTTTAAAGCTTGTGACTTTACCATCAATAAGAGCTTTTGTGCTGATATCAATTTTTGAGTTTAAGCTTTCAATACTCATTTCTATAAGCTCGATACTGTTCTTTAATTTATTTATTTGATGTTGTCTTTCATCCCCATAGCCCTTTAGGCTTTCCCTTGCTTTATCCAGCTGCAATTCATTAAGCTTTGCCTGTCCTTCCAGCTTCTCAAGATTTTTGGTCGATGCATCCAACTCTTCCTTAGTCACGAAGCCCTGGGCAAACAGCTCCATATTTTGAGAATATTTTAATTTTGCGGCTTGCACATCATCCTTAGAATTTTTGTATTGCATTTCTGCTTGGGCTATAGCGTAATTCATGTCTTTCTTTACTCTGTTTTCTGATTTAATTAAATTGTTCAGCTCAGACTGTACAGCCTTAAGACTTAATTGCTCACTTTTTAGTTTATAGGCAGCATCGGTATCATCCAGCTTAAATAGAACATCTCCTGCTTTGATGTTTTGCCCTTCTTGAACATAAACCTCAGCTACTTTTTGATTTGTTTCTACTACAATCTCCTGCTTGGCACTTGGTTCTATATAACCCTGAAGATTCAATGTCTGGCCCATGGTTGTCCTAGTCGCCTGTGTTACCGTTATCTTTCTATATTGTGGAAGCTTTTCTGCTGCTATGCTAAAAACACTGGCTGCAGTTATAGCAATAATAGCAGCTGCTGATATCATAACCTTATACTTCGTTTTCAAATTAATTCCCATCCCCCTCACATTATTACTGCCACTGCCAGCAGCGCACCTTGTGTCCATCTTCCAGTTCTATAAGCTCGGGCATTTTTTCTCTGCAAATATCTTTCACAACCTCACATCTGTCATTGAAACGGCATCCAACCGGAAATTGGCTTGGATGCGGTATGCAGCCCGGTATTGAATACAGCTTATCTACTGTACAATCAATTTTTGGAATACATTTCATAAGTCCTATCGTATATGGATGCATAGGTCTTCTAAACAAATCCTTAACATTGGCTTCCTCTAAAATCTTTCCACAATACATAACAATAACTCTGTCAGCATTTTCTGCTACCAGACCCAAATCATGGGTTATAAGCAGCATAGACATATTCAGCTTGTTTTTCATAGATCTTAGAAGCTCCATTATTTCTGATTGTATGGTTACATCCAGTGCTGTCGTGGGTTCATCGGCAATCAATAGGTCAGGAGTACAGGCAATAGCTATTGCAATCATAATTCTTTGTCTCATACCACCACTGAATTTAGCTGGCAAATCATTGTAACGAACTTGTGACTCTGGTATGCTCACAAAATTCATCAGTTCAATCGACCTTTTTTTAGCTTGAGACTTTGGAACTGCTTTATGAATGATTAGCGCTTCTCTTATCTGCTCTCCTACTGCAATTGCAGGATTGAGCGACATCATAGGCTCTTGGTAAATCATGGATATCCGGTTGCCTCTTACCATACACATTTGCTTTTCATTGAGCTTTAACAAATTGACTTTATTAAATTCTATTTCTCCCTCCATAATTTTTCCCGGAGGATTAATGAGCCCCATGATTGACAGAGCTGTAACACTCTTTCCGCTTCCAGACTCCCCCACGATAGCAAGGGTTTCATTTTTTTCCACATTAAAACTGATACCATCAACTGCCTTTATCATCTGATTTCCTATATGAAAATAGGTTACCAGGTTGTTTACCTTCAACAAGCTCATATTATTTTCCCCTCGCAATCTCTACTATGGTATCTAACAGCATCTGACCGATTTTCTTGTATCTGTTTCTATCGATCATATCTATCGTATCCTTTGAGGTGGTCGAGATTCCTTCTTTATCAGTATTGCTGATCAGCATAGATTGGATTATTTTACTGTTAAGATCGATCATTAATGGTGAGCTTACACTGCCATAGCCAATTTTAACACCTTGCTTCCTGGCATTATCCTTGAGTATCTTTATGTAGGTCTGTGCATCTTTATTCTTTGGAAAAATCCTTGAGGTATCCATAAGCAACGTCTTTTCCTGTTTATTTGCCAAATTACCAATATCTATATAAGTTACTTGCTTGATTTTACCTGAATCAACATACTTTTTTACAAAGTAGCTTGAACCTCTGTATTCGTTGTAGCTGCCATCCCAAAAAGCAAATATGATATCTTGCTTTGGCTTTATTCCGCTTGCTGCTAGTTTTTTGGCAATTTCCAACTGCACAGCTAAGCCACCTGCTTCCAGCGCCCCTTGATATCTTATGTTGGAATCATCTCCCACAAAGTCAAGCTTGCTTCCTATAATAATACTTTGACCTTTCTTGGTCTCGTCTGTGCCGGGTATATAGCCCATAACATTATAGCCCTTTGTATTTTCGTACACATCAGCTTCTACACTTACTTTAATCTTTGAATTGCCCATTCTTTGCATTTCATCCCCCATTTCTTTAGACACTGATACGACGGCAGTATTGGAGAAAATCTTATTTATAATAATATGCTTTGAAACATAGCCTTCACGCTCCCACCCATCCAAGAAAATAATAGCTTGGGGTCTGGCCTGGTTAACTATGAACTGAAGGACTGTATTTATAACCCTGTAGTCCATGTTGCCATATATATTTATCATTATCAGCTTCTTATCCAGGTCATTTTCCAGTAATGCTTCTCTCTGTGCACGATTCATTTCATACAATTCGTTTACTTCCAGTTTTACTACTTCAAATTCGCCTGAAAAGTTTATAGGACTGGATACATAATAATCCTTCCTAAACTCAAATTTCTTGTCTCCCGCTGAACTTCCAACCAATTCAAGTGTAGCATTTTTTATATTAATTGACCTTTCAATGTCGAATTCATGCAAGAATTCCCCATCAAATGGCTGTATCCCGTAACTTTTCATCTCAGTCTGGATGTATTCCGCAAGTTCTTCATTTTCATCAGTACCTGCCAACCTCCCCCTGTATTTGTCGCTGCTTAAGGCTTCAATATTGTTGAAGGCTTCCTCTGCGTCAAACTTATATGCACTTGGAAGCTGTGGAAAGAAAACAATTAGCAGCAC
>MGOS01000124.1:0-9317 GCA_001797185.1 Clostridiales bacterium GWB2_37_7 | reverse complement strand
TCTAGTCTTAAGCCTTCTCCGAAAAGATTAAAGCCTATAATACTAAAAGCAAAGGCAGCTGCTGGAAATAGTACCAGAAACATTTTATCCGTTCCAAAAAACATATAAGTAAATACAAGCAAGGAACTCCAGTCAAATTCAACTGGCACGTTTATTTCACCCTCTGTGTTATAGTACCCCCCCGATGCCATCATACCAAATATACCTATTTGGGCCATGGTTTGAAGAACCAAAGCTATTTCCAGAAAAAACAATACAAATAAAGATGGAATCAAATGCGGCACAACGTTTTGTATTGCGATCTCAAGCTTACTCTTGCCTATTGCAATTTCACCCTCAATAAATTCTTGGCTTAGAATTTCTTTTGCTTTCTCCATCAGTAGGTATGAGAGCTTGCTCCAGCCAAATAAGGTAAGCAATAAAGCTGCGATCAAATTTTTATCCTTTAAGAAATCAACAAATAACTGCATGTTCGAAAGCATTATAACTACAACAATCAAAGGAAAAGCACTAAACAAGATATTGAACTGTTTTATAAACCATATGGAAGCCTTATTTTGGTAAGCTGCCGATATAGCTAAGGGTAGTGCAATGATAAGCCTTCCCAATGCTGAAAACACAGCTATTGCCATTGTAATCTTTGTGCCATATATGATCAAACTCTTTACGTCACGCCCCAAATGATCAGTACCCCAAGGATACTCCTTACCAGGCTTAACCGGAGGTATCATAAAGCTGCTTTCCCCATTTTCACTTGATTGAAACTCCAGCCTTTGCTTGCCATAGGGGTCTGCCTTAGCAAGTGAATCAGGGTATCCGCTTGTTATAATCAATATGATCAGCATTATACTTCCGATGATCAAGGGATAATTTAGTTTTTTTAAATTTCCAAGCTTTATCATGCTGCATCCTCCTTAAGGCTCCTGTACGTCGCCCTTTTCAAAAGCTGGAATATCGCATCCAAAGCAAAGTAAATGATTCCTATCAGAATCACTGTTACAATGGTGATATTGCTGTCAAAGCTCCTGTAGGAGTTCATTAGCAATGAAGTTATACCCGGAAATGAAAACATATATTCAACAATCAACATATTGCTTATTATCAGTGCCGTTATATTGGATAAGCTTTCAAAAATAATACCAAATGCATTTCTCATAACATGGTTCCATAAAATACGTCTACCGGAGCAACCCTTCCCCAAGGCTGCCTTAACATATTCCTTCTCGTAGCAGCTTTCAATGCTTAAGGCTGTTACTCTGGCAATATAACAAGCAGGCAATATTGATAGTGCGACAATAGGCAGCACCTCATGATTCCACGTGCCGGATCCTGCTACTCTAAATATTTTAATCCCATTCTGGATAAGCCATATCGCAAAGGTTTGCAGTATGGCTACTATCAATATATCCGGCAGTGAAATAGGTATAATGGTTAACAATATTTTCAGGCTGGAATCCTTACTTTTTCCTCTCCTGCTGTCAAATATGCCCTTGAATAACCCTAGTATCATGGCAATAATCAAGCCACCAGTCAGCAGTCTCATGGATTTTGCTAAACTGGCTTTGATTAAAGCAATCGCATCTTTACCGTTGGACGTGGTTTTATAATCTCCTTGTGCAAGTGAAACAAGCTTATTGTTTACGCTCTTCATTATATTCTTGATCGGATATGTAGCTGTCCACTTCCCGTCAACCTGTTTTATTGTAAAGTTCTTAGGTACAGTAGATATAAATACAGTTATATATATAAAAATACAAAATAGTAAAATGATAGACAAAGCTTTTTTGGAAGCGTTGATAATCAATGGATTCATGCTATTCCCCCCCAAACCTTTCTTGATAATCGGACAAATGACATGCAACCTTATGATTGGGGTCTATATTTTTTAGGAATGGAATTTTAATCTTACAAATGTCCATGGCAAATTCACACCTTGGATGGAAGGAACAGCCCAAGGGTATGCTTATGGGACTTGGTACTTCACCTTTCACAAAATGCCTATCCCTAACACTAAAAGGATCGGCTATAGGTGCTGATGCAAGAAGTATCTTAGTATAAGGATGCTGTGGATTATTGTATAGCTCCTCAACAGCCCCAATCTCAACAATTTTGCCAAGATACATAACACCGACCTTATTGGACATATGTCTGATTACATTTAATCCATGGGCAATAAAAAGATAGGAAACCTTCAACTCTGACTGCAGATCGGTAAGTAAATTCAATATTTGAGACTGTACTGAAACGTCAAGGGCGGAAACAGGCTCATCGCAAATGATAAATTTTGGCTTTGTAGCAATAGCTCTTGCAATTCCAATTCTTTGTCTTTGCCCACCACTAAACTCATGTGGAAACTTCTTCATATCCTTTTCACTTAACCCTACTAAATGAAGCAGCCGTTTGACTTCCTGCTCATAATGATATTTGTATACTACTTTGTGTATGCTCAAGGGCTCTGACAAGATGTCCGCAATAGTCATTTTGGGATCTAAGGCTGAATAAGGATTTTGAAACACAACCTGTATATCTTTTCGTATTTTTCTTAATTCCTTATCGGAAATTTGATTTATATTCTTGCCTTCAAGAATGATATCTCCCGAGGTGGGCTTTATTAAACGGAGTATAAGTCTTCCTGTTGTAGACTTGCCACATCCGCTTTCCCCAACCAAGCCGAGGGTTTCTCCCTCTGATACATCAAATGATATGCCATTTACAGCTTTTACAAAATTAATCTTGGCACCCATTTTTGAAGTGACTTTAAAATGCTTGGTTAAGTCCTTTACTTCTATAATCTTATTCATCCTTTCACCTCCACTTCAAAATATTATCAGAAAATATTGAATTTTACGTGATGTTTATTATTGGAAATATTAAATAATTGTGAACAAACTATGAATAATTATTAACAACTGCTTGTCTGATTTTGGATAAAAAAAAGCGGCTAATGCCGCTTTTACTATTGCCTCAAAGAAGCTCCTACTTGATTTGCCAAGGAATTTAAAATTTTATTGTGTACCTTGGCTATTTCTTCTTCTGTCAATGTCTTCTCATCAGATCTATAGGTGATGGCATAAGCCATACTCTTGTAACCCTTCTCAACTTGACTTCCTCTATATATGTCGAAGAGCTTGACATCTTCCACGGTCTTGCCGCCCTTGTTTCTGATAATTTCTTCTACTTGCCCTGCCGTAATTGCCTCATCCACCACTACAGCGATATCTCGGCTTACTGATGGATACTTAGGCAAGGACATATATTTTATATCCGGGTTGCTTTGATTTGCTATCTCGTCAAAATTTAGCTCAGCAATGAATGCTCTTACCTGAACCCCGTAATTGTCCAGCATGTCAGGATGAGCCTCTCCAAGCCATCCAATCCGCTTGTTGTTAACGATCAATTCTGCTGTACGGCCTGGGTGTAAGCTATCATGGTTGGAAGAGAATATCCTGTAGTTTTTAATATTCAATTCCTCCATCAGATTTTCTACAACGCCCTTTAAGTCGAAGAAATCAACCCCACCATACAACCCCATTGTCAGAACTTCTCTCTCCTCTGCCAAATCTGCCAAAGGCAATGTTTCTGTCATATACACCTTAGAAAGCTCGAAGAATTGTCCAGCTTCGATCTTTCTGTTGTAGTTTCTTGCTATTACTTCCATTATGTTTGGTATAATAGTTGTTCTCATTATGCTTTGCTCTTCACCTAGTGGATTTATAAGCTTTATGGCATTTCTCAATGGACTTTCTGCCTTTAGGTTAATCTTGTTAAATACACCTGGACTTACAAAGGAATATGTGAACACTTCATACAAGCCTTGAGCTGTCAGAATGTTCTTCGCTCGGTCTATCAGCTTTTGCTTATAGCTCTTTCCACCTTGTGTGAAGGTTGTATCCATTAGCTTGGAAGGGATATTCTCATAGCCATAAATTCTGGTAATCTCTTCTATAATATCAGCTGCGCCTTCTACATCATCTCTGAAGGTAGGAACAGTTACATTGAAATTACTATCTACACCAAATTCCAAGGCTTCCAAGTATTCCTTCATCTTTTCTGTACTTATATCTGCTCCTATAAAGCTTCTAGCCCTATCTGTATCTAGCTTTATATGTCTGCTTTGCTTTGGATTGCTGTATATGTCCTGCTTGCCGCCTACTACTTCTCCAGCTCCAAGCAATTGAACAAGGTTGCAGGCTCTTTCCAGTGCTTTCTCTGCCAGCTCTGTATCCATTCCTTTTTCAAATCTACTTGATGCTTCTGTTCTTAATCCTAGCTTTTTGGAGGACAGTCTTATATTTATAGCTTGGAAGTTTGCACCTTCAAAAACCAAGGTGTTTGTGCTCTCATCTATTTCGCTGTTGCTGCTGCCCATAATACCTGCAATAGCAATCGCTCTATCCTCATCGGCAATAACCAGCATTGATTCATTTAATGTTCTTTCTACTTCATCTAGGGTAGTTATTTTTTCGCCTTCCTTGGCATTTCTAACGATGATTTTTCTTCCTGCTAGTTTATCTAAATCAAAAGCATGCATTGGCTGACCCATTTCCAGCATTACATAGTTTGTAATATCCACTATGTTGTTTATGGGTCTGACTCCAGCCTTTAAAAGTCTGTCCTGCATCCAGCCTGGTGATGGTTGAATTTTAACATTCTTAACTACCCTAGCAGTATACCTTGGACAAAGCTCCCCATTTCTTACCTCTATATTTACGTAGCTGGATAAGCTCTCATTGTTTTCTGCTACAGTAATTTCTGGATAAGTAAGCTTCTCGCCCAAAGTAGCTGCTGCTTCTCTTGCAATTCCTATCATACTAAGACAGTCTGGTCTGTTGTTGGTTATTTCAAATTCTATAACGGCATCGTTAAGACCTAGTACCTCTTTGATGTCCTTACCCAGCGGATATTCCTTATCAAGTATATATATACCATCCAAAAGCTCCTCTGGCAGATTCTCTAGAGGCATTCCAAGTTCTTGTGCAGAGCAAAGCATGCCATTGGACTCAATACCTCTTAGCTTGCCTTTTTTAATCTTTACGCCTCCAGGCAACGAGGAACCATTTTGTGCTACAGGTATATAATCCCCTTCTTTTATGTTTGTTGCTCCAGTAACTATTTGAATCATCTCATTGCCTAAATCAATTTGTGTAACAACAAGTTTGTCAGCATCTGGATGCCTTTCAACCTTAACAATTTTGCCAACTACAACCTTCTCGATCTCCTTGCCCATTTCCTCTACTGCTTCTACCTTGGAGCCTGACATTGTCATTGCATCGGCAAAGCTTTTTACATCTATGTTTATATTTACATAATCTTTAAGCCATTTTATTGGTACTAACATTTTAAAACTCCTTTCTAACTATATTCAATTAAAATTGAGATAGAAATCTTTTGTCATTTTCAAACATCAATCTCAAATCATCTATATCATACTTAAGCATAACAATTCTATCCAAGCCCATTCCAAAGGCAAAGCCAGAATATACCTCAGGGTCAATACCGCAGTTTCTCAATACATTTGGATGTACCATGCCAGCTCCCAAAACCTCAATCCAACCTGAGCCCTTGCATACTCTGCAGCCTGCACCGCTGCAAGCAACACAGCTGCAGTCCACTTCAGCACTTGGCTCTGTAAATGGGAAGTGATGCGGTCTGAATTTTGTCTTTACATTATCTCCATAGAGTTTTTTTGCAAATACATCCAAGGTTCCTTTTAGGTTTGCCATAGTAATACCCTTATCTATAACAAGTCCCTCTATCTGATGGAACATAGGTGAATGTGTGGCATCGATTTCATCAGCTCTGTATACTCTACCCGGTGCAATGATTCTGATAGGAGGAGACATTTTCTCCATGGTTCTTACCTGTACCGGTGAAGTTTGTGTTCGTAACAATAAATCCTCCGTAATATAGAAGGTATCCTGCATATCTCTTGCAGGGTGAAATTTATTGTGGTTCAGTGCATCAAAGTTGTAGTATACCTTCTCTATTTCCGGTCCTTCAACTATACTAAAGCCCATCCCTACGAATATTTCCTTTACCTCATCCAATACCTTTGTAATTGGGTGCTTATTACCCAATTCTTTTTTCTTGGAAGGCATTGTAACGTCAATAAACTCGTTTCTCAACCTGTTTTCCAGTTCACGCCTCTTTAAGCAATACTCCGTATGCTCAATTTTTTCGTTTATGTAATCTCTGATCTCATTTGCAAATTGACCAACTATAGGTCTTTCCTCTGTCGATAAAGCCCCCATACCTCTTAATACTTGTGTAAGCTCACCTTTCTTTCCTAAGTATTTAATTCTTAATTCTTCAAGCTGCTGAAGAGTATTTACGTTTTCAAGCTCAGTCGTTGATTCCAGCTTGATCTTTTCTAATTTTTCTCTCATTTTAAGACTCCTTTCTCATATTAATCTAGACAAAAAAATAAACCTTCAGCCCAAAAAATGGGACGAAGGTTGTTCGCGGTGCCACCCAAATTGTCTGTACTGATACAGACCACTTGAAACTATAACGGCTTGGCCGTCAAAGCCTACTATAAATTCAGCCTTGAATCTCCGGAGTGAACTTCAAATAATACGTTGCTGAATATGCTCTCAGCCTGTGGCATATCCTCTCTGAAAGACGCAGTAATCTACTCTCTCCATCTTTGATTTTAAATATTAATTTAGCTTGTATTTTTTATAGAGTAAGTATGCTTCGATAGAACCAGTTCTTTTAAATATATCCCACATAAGTTCAGATATACGCATACGTTATCTACTCCTTAACATAATCTTTTAATGATTATATCATAAGAATTTTAAATTTACAATAAATAACATCCCACAAATATTCAATTTTATTAATATATTTCAGAAATTATGTAGATTTTCTTATTATATATCTAACCTATATTATATGCAAATAATACAAAAATGCTTTGTAATTTTATATTATTTGTATAAATAAATTTTTGTATGCTATTTTGTTATTCATTTGCTTGAAAACTATTCAGTAATCTCTATTCTATTGCCCTCCGGGTCCAAAACGCAGCTCTCATAGTATCCATCTCCGGTGCAACGAGGGTCACTAACTACTCTAAAGCCCGCATTTCTAACCCGCTCCGTCAAATTGTCAACTGCTTCCTTGCAACCGACAGAAAAAGCAATATGGTTCAAGCCAATATACTGTTCATCGATGTTATTTAAATTATCAGGAATGGCAGGCATCTGCATAAGCTCAAGCCTGGCTCCTGATTCAAAGTTAATATAATAAGACTCAAACTGCTTCTTGTTATTACGATATTTTGCTCCTGTTATTCCACCAAAGTATTCTATATAGAAGTTTTTCAGTTTTTCCAGATCCTTGGTCCATATCGCTATATGCTCAATTTTCATATCTACACATCCTTAGTTAATTTAATAGCTACTCAAGCAGCTTCTGATAGGCAACAACATCCAACCATTGTCCAAACTTTCTGCCGACTTCCTTGAAATGGGCACACTTTTCGTAGCCGTTTCTCTCAAATGCTTTTATACTTTTTACATTTTCTCCACATATCGTAGCAATCAGCGCATGAAACCCCTTATCCCTAGCAAACTTTTCTATATAATTTATTGCTGCACATCCAATTCCTCTGCCTACATAATCCTGTCTCAAGTAAACAGTCACTTCGCCAGTCCTGTCATAAGCTTCACGGGTCTTGTGCTGTGTCAATAAAACATAACCCCTTATAGCATCATCCTCAAAAATAACATAGGTTCTATATTTCACATCCGTAAATATAACTAGTTTCCTCATATCCTCTATTGATAGCGGACTTGAGTGAAAGGTGGCAGTGGTGTTTAGAACATAGTAATTATAGATCTCCAACAACTCCGAAATATGCTCTTCTTTTGCCTCTATAAACAAATACTCTGACATAAAGCATCATACATCCTCTCATAAAATTCCTCAATTAGAACTATTGTTAATACATTCAATAATAGGAAATATTGATTTCTTATTTACCCAATCGGCTGGCTTATTAATGCTGGCCAACATTCCTATTTCGTCATCGTCTCGCTCATTGGCTTTCTTTCTTTCGATTTTTTTCTTTAGCAAATATATTAGAACTCTATCAAAAAACATCAGCTTACTGTAATCAAACCCACCCCGCAGGTGAAAGAAATGAATCTTCTCTTTCATCTCTTCAGTAAAGTTTTTATTTTTAACTTCGTTTAATGCTTCAGCGCGTGCTGGGGAAGCCCCTACAGAAAACACAATAACTTTTTTATTCTTAATGCTGTTAAAATTCTTTCTTATCAGCGCTATACCCAAGATGCCTACTACATACATAGAACCGCCATATACAATTGTGTCATACTTAAGGAGATCCTCTAAATCTATTTCAGAGCTTTCAAACAAATCCGCCTTTGCTTCATCAGCAATCCACTTTGCATAACGCTGTGCGCTGCCATATTTTGTTTTATAAACTACAACTGTCCTATTTGTGTTGTCAGTCATAATACTTATACCTCCATGTTGAATATTATTTATGAACACTTTATTTACATCTACTTGATTATTCTCTTTACCCCTCTTAGATCGCCGGAATAATATTTGATTGAACTGTCTTTATTGCAAGAGCCGTCATGGACGATAGCATCCTAGAATACCTTACTTTCTACCTAATACAAAATAGTGCCAAGAAACATAATCATGTCCTTCTATAGCAACATCTTGAACATGACGGACAGTTATTAAAGCGAAATCAGCTAATAACTCTTTCAATACTGTTTCATCCACATAAAAATGCGGTATGTTGTTTTCCGGACCATCCTCAATTTTCACCACTGTACTTTCATCTAGTTTCGGATATCCTGCGTCTTTGAAACTCCATGCATTCTTCGAACAAAACGTAATATAAAATTCTCCTCCGCCTTTTAGCACTCTTCTTATCTCAGATATAACTTGTATAATGCCTTTACTATCTGTATGTGATATTACATGGTAAGCTAAAAGACAATCAAAAGTTCTATCTTCAAACGGAAGATGCATCATATTACCTGTAACTGCATCTAACTTCAAATTTTCTTTCACTGCCCATTCTTTTAGTCCATCTACTGCAACATCTGATAGATCAATAGAACTTACGTCAAAACCATTCTTGGCAAATTGCACTGAATGTCTGCCCCTACCGCAACCCAAATCAAGGAATCTCTTAAAACCCTTCTCTTTCCATCGATTCACTAAGTAATATGATTCCTCACATGGAGTATACCAAATTACGTGTGCGTTTTATTCCAATCCCAAGCCTTTGATATTTCACTCATTATTGATTCTCCCTTCAATATTCG
>MGOS01000123.1:22539-24572 GCA_001797185.1 Clostridiales bacterium GWB2_37_7 | reverse complement strand
CACATTAAAGCACAGTCATATTGACAGGGCACCCTTGGGAAATATGACTGATACCATGGTAAGTCTAATAATAGGAGCTGGATATATAGACTTTGTTTATATTCATATAATCAATCAAAAGGAGTTTTGCTTTGATACCAGAGAAATACGGCAGGCTCTTGGCGGTGAAGTTCCATTATCAGAGCCTGAAGTATTAGATTGGATAAAAAGCTATATAAATGAGGGTTTAAGTAATTTGCGCGGAGGTGTATTGTAATGAAAACTCTTAAGGAGTTAGAGGAAATAAGAAAAAAAACTTTGGAAACCATTAATGTCAGAAAAGATAGAACAGGTACAAGAGTTGTAGTAGGTATGGCAACATGCGGGATTGCTGCTGGAGCTAGACCAGTTCTTATGTCTGTAATGGACGAAGTGAAGAAGAATAATCTTGCTGATGTTGTTGTTGCACAAACAGGTTGTATTGGCATGTGCAGATTAGAGCCTATACTTGAAGTATATAAACCAGGTGAAGATAAGGTAACATATGTGAAGGTTACAGCTGCAAAAGCATTAAGAATTATCAATGAGCATGTAATGCAAGGCAAGGTAGTTGACGAGTATACTATCGGAGCTGAAGACAAATAATACCATACGGGGTCTTATATTGAATTCTGTTAGGAGGTAAAAATATAATGGAAATGTATCGTTCCCATGTTATGATTTGTAGGGGTACTGGCTGTACATCCTCAAATTCAGAGCAAATAGCGAAGAACTTTGAAGAATTGCTTAAGCAGCATGGATTGGAAAATGAAGTGGTTGTTGAGAGAACAGGATGCTTCGGTCTGTGTGCTTTAGGTCCAATAGTTATTATATACCCTGAAGCTTCCTTCTATAGCTTAGTTAAACCTGAAGATGTAGAAGAAATAGTAAATGAGCACTTAATAAAAGGTAGAATTGTTAAGAGACTTCTTTACGCAGAAACCGTAGAAAACGATTCCATAAAGTCAATTAACGAGGTTGATTTTTATAAGAAACAGGTTAGAGTTGCATTAAGAAATTGTGGTGTTATAAATCCTGAAAATATTGATGAATATATAGCATTTGATGGCTATAAAGCATTGGAAAAAGCATTGACAAGCATGACACCTGCTGAGGTTATTGATACAGTTAAGCGTTCTGGCTTAAGAGGAAGAGGGGGCGGCGGTTTCCCTACAGGTACAAAGTGGGAGTTCGCAGCAAAGTCACAGGCAGATCAAAAGTATGTACTTTGCAATGCCGACGAAGGAGACCCAGGTGCTTTCATGGATAGAAGCGTTCTAGAGGGAGATCCTCACGCGGTTATCGAAGCTATGACAATAGCAGCATATGCGATTGGCGCGAGTCAAGGTTATGTATATGTAAGAGCTGAATATCCTATTGCGGTAAAGAGATTGGCAATAGCTATAAGCCAAGCAAGAGAATATGGTCTTCTAGGTAAGAACATAATGGGTACAGATTTCAATTTCGACTTAGAAATAAGACTAGGTGCAGGAGCCTTCGTATGTGGAGAGGAAACAGCACTTATTGCTTCAATAGAAGGGGAAAGAGGTATGCCTAGACCAAGACCTCCATTCCCTGCAGTAAAAGGCTTGTTTGGTAAGCCAACACTGCTTAACAACGTTGAAACCTATGCGAACATTCCACAAATTATTAACAACGGCGCTGAATGGTTTGCAGCTATGGGTACTGAAAAGTCAAAGGGTACAAAGGTATTCGCATTAGGTGGTAAAATTAATAACACAGGGCTTGTTGAAATACCTATGGGTACAACAATGAGAGAGGTTATATTTGAAATTGGTGGCGGTATACCAAACGGCAAGAAGTACAAAGCCGCACAGACCGGCGGTCCTTCTGGCGGTTGTATCCCAATGGAGCATATAGATGTTCCTATTGACTATGATAACCTAATTGCACTTGGCTCTATGATGGGTTCAGGTGGACTTATAGTAATGGATGAAGACAACTGTATGGTTGATATTGCAAGATTTTTCCTTGACTTCACAGTAGATGAGTCC
>MGOS01000123.1:16765-22521 GCA_001797185.1 Clostridiales bacterium GWB2_37_7 | reverse complement strand
TGTCGTGAAGGCACAAAGAGAATGCTTGAAATACTAGACAGAATAGTAGAAGGCAAGGGGCAAAAAGGTGATTTAGAAAAACTTGAGTCACTGGCTAATACTATAAAAAATTCAGCTCTTTGCGGACTTGGTCAAACAGCTCCAAATCCAGTACTTTCAACGTTGAAGTACTTTAGAGATGAATACGAGGCGCATATAGACGATAAGAAATGTCCGGCTGGGGTTTGCCAAGGACTGGCAAAGTATATCATTATCGAAGACAAGTGTAAGGGTTGCGGCATCTGTGCAAAGCAGTGTCCTGTGACAGCAATATCTGGAAAGCCAAAGACACCTTACCTCATTGCAAATGAAAAATGTGCTAAGTGTGGTATTTGTTTGGAAAAATGTCCATTTGGTGCAATCATAAAGGCTTAAAAAAACAAAAGGTCTAATTAGCAGGGTAATTGCTGATTTGACCTTTTTCATTCATGTCTATAATAAAGCAGCTATCGGGTTTTTCTAAACACAGCTGCTTTGTTTTTTGAGCCAAGTTTACGATATTCATAAATGTTTGCCGAGCCCCAATAGCCAAAAGCGGTATGCCAATAAGATCCATTTTTATTCCTCTGGAGAAAAAGCCTCCAAGAGTCATTGCAAGAGGCACGGTTCCTGATGTGTTAACATAAGCAAAGCCTTCATTAACATTATAAAGCTTATGCATCTCCAAAGTCAGATTTCTCATGGCAGGTATAAGTGCACTTGACGTTCCTCTTCCTATGGTATATACTTTATTTCCGTAGTCATCTACTCCATGGTATATAAGTCTGCCCATGTCCTGGTAACGAAGGTGATTAAAGTATTTTGTGTTTAATATTTCCTGCTTGGAGGGTATTCTATCTGAAGGAAGTAATCCTAAATGAACAGCAGAAGTTAAAATGGATGAATGTGTTCCTCCATAGCAGTTGTATATTATTATCATGTAAAATTCACCTCGCGTATATTATTTTCAATATGTAAAATAATATACGTTGTAATGGAAATTGATGGATGAGAAATAAGAAAAACTGCATGAAGGCTAGAAAATATTGGGATTGCAGGGTTATTGTTAAATAATAAACTAATTGTGTATACAGGATTTTTTTGAATGATGTCGAATAAAATCTAATTGGGTTTGAATATAACTCAGTTATTTCTATCACTTTTACATTTAATTTTAATGTATAAAAACACCAACTGCAGAAGCAAATTCTGCATCCACAACTCATAATTTACAAGGGGTGAGCATATTGAGTATGAAAAAACTGACGTTTAAGGGCGGAACTCATCCACCACACAGCAAGAAGGCAACTGAAAAGCTGGCACTTGAAAAGGCCAACGCTCCCAAAATAGTTGTCATTCCGATGCAGCAGCATATTGGAGCACCATGTGATCCAATCGTGGCAGTCGGGGATGAGGTCAAGGTAGGACAAAAGATTGGTGAAGCTAAGGGCTTCGTATCCGTTCCGGTGCATTCAAGTGTATCCGGTAAGGTTACTGCAATAGAACCAAGATTGTACAGCGGTGGCACAAAGGTTACATGTGTTGTGATCGAATCCGATATGCAGGATACAATACATGAAAGTGTTACATCAAAAGGAAGTTTGGAAGCTCTATCAGCAGATGATATCAAGAATATTATCAAGGAAGCTGGTATAGTAGGTATGGGTGGAGCTGCTTTTCCAACCCATGTTAAGCTAGCACCACCACCAGAGAAAAATGTTGACACTGTTATATTGAATGGTGCAGAGTGTGAGCCTTATTTGACAGCAGATCACAGATTGATGCTAGAGAATCCTGAAGATGTAGTATATGGACTTCAAGCATTTATGAAGGCGCTGAATGTATCAAAAGGCTATATTGGCATAGAGGACAATAAAATGGATGCCATAGAAGCTATGGAAAAGGCTGCTCAAGGAAAAGAAGGGATCGAAGTAGTGGCATTGCATGCCAAGTATCCTCAAGGTGCAGAAAAGCAACTTATTTACGCATGTACCAAAAGAGAAGTGCCATCTGGCGGATTACCAGCCGATGCACGCGTGGTTGTAAACAATGTTGGTACAGCTGCAGCAGTGGCAAAAGCGATAAAGACTGGTATGCCGCTAGTAGAGAGAATTGTGACAATAACGGGTGAAGGAATCAGCAATCCTAAGAATCTGTTTGTAAAAATTGGTACTTCCTTTAGGGAAGTAATTGAGCAATGCGGTGGTTTCAAGGGAAATCCACAAAAAATAATAGCTGGTGGACCCATGATGGGTATTGCTCAATTTAATATTGATATACCGGTTATTAAAGGAACATCGGGCATTTTGACTTTAAGTGAGAATGAGCTTCAGCTTTCAGATCCACTTGCATGTATTAAATGTGGAAGATGTATTGAAGTATGTCCTATAGGCTTATTGCCAACAAAACTAGAGTCTTTTTCCAGCAGAAACATGCTTATGGAGGCAGAGAATTATCATGTTCTGGACTGTATTGAATGTGGAAGCTGCTCCTTTATTTGTCCAGCAAAAAGAAGGCTTGTTGAATCTATTAGACTTGGAAAAGCTCAGGTAATGGCTGAAAAACGCAAAGCAAAGGCATAAAAAGGAGGGGGATTTCGCAATGGAACATGGAAACCTGGTAGTGAGTTCATCACCACATATTAGGTCAAAAGAATCTGTAAATAGCATAATGTATAATGTCATAATTGCACTTCTGCCTGCAACTGTAGCTGCAATATACTTCTTCAGACTTAGAGCATTTTTATTAATAGCAGTAAGCATTATAGCAGCAATTGCAGCAGAAGCAATTATTTTGAAAATTAGAAAGAAACCAATAGCAATAAATGATGGAAGTGCTATTATAACTGGTCTACTTCTAGCTCTTACAATTTCGCCGGCAATGCCGTTGTGGATGGCTGTGGTTGGATCAGTTGTTTCAATAGGTATAGGTAAACAGGTGTATGGAGGACTTGGAAGCAATCCCTTCAACCCTGCATTAGTGGGAAGAGCCTTTTTAATTATTACTTTCCCAGTTCAAATGACTACATGGATTAATCCAATAGATGGATTGGCTACTGCAACACCCTTGGGACTCCAAAAAATGGAAGGTATAGGGACAGGCTATTTAGAACTTTTACTAGGTAATGTAGGAGGTTCACTTGGTGAGACGTCAGCTTTACTATTGTTAATTGGAGGATTATACCTTATTTATAAGGGTATTATTAGATGGTATATTCCAGTATCATACTTGGGCACAGTTGCTGCTATGTCACTGATATTAGGCAGTGATCCAATATTTCAGCTGCTTTCTGGCGGACTGATGTTAGGCGCATTCTTTATGGCAACTGACATGGTTACATCGCCTGTTACAAAAAAAGGTCAGCTTATATTTGGTATTGGAGCCGGATTGATAACAATAATTGTTAGATTATATGGTGGATATCCTGAAGGTGTCCTTTTCTCAATACTTCTAATGAACATCTTTACACCTATAATAGATAAATACGCCATGCCCAAAATTTATGGGGAGGTGAAGTCAAAATGAAAAACTCAACAGCTTATTTGATTATCGTAATGGTAGTAATTTCATTGGCTTCAGGCTTGGTACTTGCTTTGACTTATAATTTCACTATCCCGTCAATAAATGAAATTGCAGCGAGGGAGCAAGAACAGGCAATACTTGCGGTAATTCCCGGTGCAACAAAATATGAGACCTATGAAAGTGCTCCATTTCCAATGTACAAGGGAATTGATGATTCAGGAAGTATAAAGGGAGTGGCTTACGTAATAGAAGGCGGTGGCTTTCAAGGTATTATTAAAATTATGGTAGGTATTGATATGCAAAATCAAGCTTTGACTGGAATAAAAATACTGAGTCACAGTGAAACACCTGGTTTAGGCGCCAGGATAACAGAGGATTGGTTCCAGAGCCAGTTTGCAGGAAAATCAATTAATGATGCTTTCGTTGCTAGACAAGATGTAGAAGCAATCACAGGAGCAACTATTTCTACAAAAGCTGTTTCAAGATTATTAAAAGAAAGCATTCCAAATGTAGTAGAGCAATATAAGACTCTAGGAGGTGGAAAATAGTGGGCGCTACTTATGAGTTTTACAAAGGTCTGTGGAAAGAAAATCCAGTTTTTAGAATGGTTATGGGTATGTGTCCGACGCTGGCTGTTACAAATGCAGCGATTAACGGTGTGGCAATGGGATTGGCTACTGCTTTCGTACTGGTTTGCTCAAATATAGTAGTAGCATTAATTAAAACACTTATACCAAGTAAAGTAAGAATTCCAGCCTATGTTATAATAATAGCAACCTTTGTTACTATTGCTGATTTGATTTTAGCGGCATATTTTCCAGATATACAGAAAGTACTTGGTCTTTTTATACCACTTATAGTAGTTAATTGTGTAATTCTGGCAAGAGCTGAAGCCTTTGCTTCAAAAAGCAATGTCAGATTGTCTATACTTGATGCATTAGGAATGGGTATAGGTTTTACATGGGCATTAACACTTCTTGGTATAATCAGAGAAATACTTGGAATGGGTTCAATATTTGGTATTAGTTTGTTTGGTGAAGGTTATATATCCTGGATCATATTTATTTTGCCACCAGGTGCATTCCTTACGCTGGGATTATTGATTGCATTCTTCAATGCTTTTTCAAAAAATAAAGCAGAAGACAGCTGCTGTCACTAGGAAGGAGAAAAATAAGTTATGGAACTATTGTTATTATTTATTTCCCAAGTGTTGGTAAATAACTTTGTATTGGCTAGATTTCTTGGAATATGTCCCTTCCTTGGTGTTTCAAAGCGTACTGAGGTTGCATTCAGCATGGGGTTGGCTACTACCTTCGTTATGACACTGTCAGCCATTGCAACCTGGCTTGTTCAAAATTTCATTCTGATACCTTTTGGAATGCAAAGATTTCTACAATATGTTGCTTTCATTCTGATAATAGCTTCATTGGTGCAATTTGTGGAGATGTTTCTTAAGAAGACTAGCCCAACCTTATATCAGAGTCTAGGTATCTTCTTACCCTTGATAACAACTAACTGTGCTATATTAGGACTCGCATTACTTGCAGCTCTTAATGAATACAGTCTTATACAAAGTACAATTTTCGGTTTTGGAGCCGGTGTAGGATTTACACTTGCTATTACTGCAATGGCAGGTATAAGAGAACATATTGAATTTAGTGATATACCTGCGGCATTTAAAGGTGTACCAATAACATTAGTGACCGCGGCAATAATGGCGATGGCTTTTTTAGGATTCTCAGGACTTATTCCAATGTAAATGAGGTATAGATGGAGGTGAAAAGATGAATAATCTTGTTTTAATATCAGTTATAAGCATGGGCGTAATGGGTGTATTATTTGGTGCATTCCTTGCATTTGCTGCAAAGAAATTTGCTGTAGAAGAAGATCCTAGAGTAGAGCAAGTAGTAAATGCATTACCTGGAGCTAATTGCGGTGCCTGTGGTTATGCAGGCTGCTCAAATTTTGCTGAAGCTGTAGTCAAAGGACAAGCGCCAGTAAGCGGATGTCCTGTAGGAGGCAGTGCAGTAGCAGCTAATATTGCAGAGATTCTTGGGGTTGATTCAGGTGATATGTCAGATGAAAAGAAAATAGCAAAAGTGCTTTGCCAGGGTTCAAACTCTAAAACAAAGGATAAATATAAGTACGATGGCATAACGGATTGTGTTGCTGCAAATCGCTTGGCTGGCGGACAGAAGGCATGCTCATACGGCTGT
>MGOS01000123.1:2152-16753 GCA_001797185.1 Clostridiales bacterium GWB2_37_7 | reverse complement strand
ACCTGCGTAAAGGCTTGTCCTGTTAATGCGATTACAATCACTGACGGTATCGCCGTGATAGATGAATACAAATGTATTGGATGTGAAAAGTGTGTAATTGCATGTCCAAAGAACGTTATTAAGATGGTACCGGAAGGAAAGGATGTCCATGTCTTATGCAACAGCATTGACAAAGGAAAAGATGTAATGCAAGCATGTAAGATTGGCTGTATCGCTTGTCAAAAATGCGTTAAGGCTTGCAAATTTGGTGCTATTGTATTTGAGAACAATTTAGCTAGAATAGATTACAGCAAATGTGTAAATTGTATGATGTGTGCCGAAGCATGTCCTACAAATGCTATATATGCTAATTTCACAAATAGAAAGAAAGCATTTATTATCGACGATAAATGCATAGGATGTACTATATGCTCCAAGAATTGCAGCTTTGAAGCGATTGAAGGAGAGCTAAAGGGCAAACACAAAGTACTCGAAGACAAATGTGTTGGGTGCGGAAAATGTTATAAAAAGTGTCCTAAGAATGCAATAGAAATGAAATAAAAAAGAAGCGGATTTTCCGCTTCTTTTTTTACCTCAACTTTACATAATGCAATCACGAATATATATCATATTACTGCAATAAATATGCCAATTTTATTGCAGTAAAAATATTAAAATGCTAAACTAGATATAAATAGAAATTTGTCGTAAAATGAGGTTAAGCATTTAATCTTATAACAAGATTTTACTGAAAGGTTTTTTGTGTTTTTTGCAAAAAACCTACCCGAGCGTTTCAACGAGGCAGGGGATATATGCTCACCGCCTCTTGCAGAAATCGGAACCCGTCACTTATAGAAGTGGGGACATCTTTTGCCTCGTTATATTTTTGCTTCTTGTTTGATTTACATTAAATGTGGAGAAAATAATAATATTAAAGGAGATGGGCTAATGTCTAAAGGTTATGGCAAAGGTAATGGATGGATACTTTTTTTGATGATTTTGTCTGGTATAGTTATTGGAGGATTCTTAGGAGAATTACTTGGACAATATGTACCTATCCTAAAGTACGGGTTAAATATTGGAGTAGGCACACACACTTGGGACTTGAAAATATTACAGTTAACCTTCGGTTTTAAGTTTAATATCAATATGTTTAGTGTTTTAGGTATTCTGACTGGTATCTTTTTTTACAAGAGGAGTTGATAGGTTAGGAATTGTTTTTCAGATGATATTGTAATAAGAGATATGTATGGAAGAAGCAAAATAGGAAGTGAATTATGAACATAATACTGGCATCAAATTCGCCACGAAGAAGAGAAATATTAAATCAACTTAATTTAATCTTTGAAGTTGTACCATCGGATTTTGAAGAAGCTCCTGTGAGTATGGAGCCTCATGCATTAGCTGAGCATTTCGCTTACATGAAAGCCATGGATGTGTTTGTAAGGCTTAAGGGTAAGCTGTCGGAAGATACCTATATCATCGGTTCAGATACTATCGTTTATTGTCAAACTGTTATGGGTAAACCTCAGTCTGATGAAGATGCATACCAAATGCTTAAAGCTTTGAGTAATAAGGACCATTATGTCATATCAGGAATAAGTGTAATACAGGCAAGCACCGGAAAAGCAATTACAATTCATGAAAGCACCAGAGTATGGATCAGAGAACTGGAAGACAGAGAGATTAAGAATTATATTGCGAGTGGAGAGCCTATGGACAAAGCCGGTGCTTATGCAATACAAGGTATAGGTTCTTTATTTATCGAAAAAATTCAAGGTTGTTATTTTAATGTAGTAGGTCTACCAGTAAACAAGCTGTATAAAATCATGAAGGAATTTGGAGTGAATCTAATCTAATATTGAATGCAAAGGTTGTGCTTGAAATGGATATATCATTTTTGAAACCAAGAATTAAAGAATTGCCGGAGAATGAAAGGCCTCGTGAAAAATTAACTAAATACGGAGCTGAAATATTATCAAACGCAGAATTATTGGCAATACTATTAAGAACAGGAACTAAAAATGAAAGCGCAATCGACATAGCATACAAGCTGCTTAAACAGCAAGACGGAATAGGTTTTTTGCTAGATAGCAAGCCTGAAGAATTGAGTAGCATTTACGGTATTGGACCTGCAAAGGCCGCCCAGCTTAAGGCTGCTGTAGAGTTAGGCAAGAGATTGGCAACTCAAACCTATAAAAAAGAGGTCTTTATTAGGTGCTCACAAGATGCAGCAAATGCTGTAATGGAAGACATGAGATATCTTAAAAAAGAACACATGAAGGCAATACTTCTTAATATAAAATGTGGATTAGTAAGCATTGAGGAAATTTCAATAGGGAGCATTAATTCTTCTATAGTGCATCCTAGAGAGGTTTTTGTATCGGCTATTAAAAAGTCTTGTGCCAGCCTCATACTTATCCACAATCATCCCAGTGGAGATCCTACACCAAGCCAGGAGGATATTAATATCACCCGACGTCTGGTGGAGGGTGGAAAAATTTTAGGTATAGAAGTAGTTGATCATATTATTATTGGAGATGGAAAGTATGTTAGCCTGAAGGATAGAGGAATATTTTAGTTTTAGACAACCGCAAACTATAAGGAGGAAACATCAAACAATGGGAGTATTTAATTTTTTTGCTAAGGATATAGGAATAGATTTAGGAACTGCTAATACATTGGTTTTTGTAAAAGGTAAAGGTATTGTTGTAAGAGAGCCTTCTGTTGTTGCTATGAAAAAAGAGAGCAACAATGTTCTAGCTGTAGGGGATGCTGCCAAGAAAATGATAGGCAGAACGCCAGGAAATATCGTAGCTATAAGACCGATGAGGGATGGTGTTATTGCTGATTTTTCAGTAACGCAGGACATGTTAAGATATTTTATTAGAAAAGCTATTGGGACATCAATGCTAGGCAGGCCCAGGGTGCTTGTCAGTGTACCGTCAGGTATTACAGAGGTAGAGCGAAGAGCTGTGGAAGAAGCAGCACAACAGGCAGGTGCCAAGACAGCGAAGGTTATTGAGGAGCCCATGGCAGCCGCAATAGGAGCGGGCTTGCCTGTAGGAGAACCAACTGGCAGCATGATTGTAAATATGGGTGGCGGCACTACAGAGATCGCAGTGATATCTCTTGGTGGCATCGTTACAAGTAAATCCATAAGAGTTGCTGGTGATAAATCTGACGAAGCTATTGTTAATTATGTAAAAAGAGTATATAATCTTGCCATAGGCGAGAGAACTGGCGAGGAAATAAAAATTACGATCGGTTCTGCGTATGCAGGCTCCATAGATGGTAGAATGGATATTAAGGGAAGGGACCTGGTGACAGGACTTCCAAAAACAATATCTATAACCTCGGATGAAATATTAGAGGCTCTGAGAGAACCCATCTCACAAATAATTGACGGTATAAAAAGTACCTTAGAAAAAACTCCTCCAGAGCTTGCTGCAGATATTATGGACAGAGGTATTATGTTATCAGGTGGAGGTGCTCAGCTTCATGGGCTAGATGAATTAGTCAGAAAAGAAACAGGCATGCCTGTCAATGTAGCTGATAATCCATTGGAATGTGTTGTAATGGGAGTAGGTAAAGCCTTAGAGCAATATGAGGAAATCAACAGGTCTCAATATTCAAGAAGATATTAATACAATATAAGCATGGCTAAACGAGTGGGTTAGCCATGCCTTTAAATATGGAGTGAGGGATATGAAGCTTTTTAACAATAAGCTACTTACATTTGTAGCGATTGTATCGGTACTTATGATATTATTAATAGCTTTTACGGCGGGAGGAAGGACAAGACCAACAGTCGTAGAAGGAGCTTTGGGGACTGTAATTAACCCTATACAAAATATATTTTACTCAGTCGGGGAGTTTTTGAGTGGCTCTTTCGAAAGTCTTTTCCAAATTAAGGGCTTAAAGAAGGAAAATGAAAGCCTGACGATGGAAGTTGAAAAACTGCAAGAAGAGAACAGAAAGCTGATTCAGCTGGCATCGGAAAATGGTAGACTGAGAAACATGCTCGGCTTTAAGGAAACCAATGAAGAATTAGATTTTGTTGCAGGGGCAAATGTAACAGGCATCGACCCCGGCAATTGGTTTGATATTTATACCTTGGACAAGGGATCTAAGGACGGGGTGCAGGCAAATGATGCTGTCATATGGGGTAATGGGTATTTGGTTGGTAGAATCATAGAAGTAGGCAGCAATCATTCAAAGTTTATGGCTTTGGTTGACCAAAGAAGCTCAGTAAGCATTATTGTTGATAGAACTAGAGACCTTGGGATTGTATTTGGAAGCTCAGACAATGAGATCATAGCAGTAATGCCTATAGAATCAGATATAGCAAAAGGCGATGATATAAGCACCTCCGGATATAGCACCTTTCCTAAGAACCTATATATAGGCAAGGTACAAAGCGTAGAAAAGCAGGAAAGAAAACTGCAAAAGCTGGTTCGTATTAAGCCGGCTGCTGATTTTGAGAGACTGGAAGAAGTATATATTATAAGAGGCAAGAGTCTGTGAGGTTAATATGAAAACACTTGTTGTATCTGTGCTTGTATTACTTAATTTAGTATTAGAAACGACACTTTTTCAGTTTTTGCGTATTGGTGGCATCAAGCCGGATTTTGTAATCATGTTGATTGTTTCCTATGCAATACTTGAGGGTGGCGCTTTTAGTGCTGGAATAGGTTTAACTTCAGGCTTATTGATAGATATACTGTTTGGGCGGATATTAGGAGTAAATGCCTTTTCTTATATGATTACGGGATATATACTGGGTCAAGCCCATGAAAATGTATTTAAAGATAGTATTTTACCGCCGGCATTGTTCAATTTTGCAGCTGTTATTGTGTATCAGCATATTTACTTTTTGATTATATATTTGACAGGCAATTTAATGAATGAAGGAATTTCATATACTTATATATTATTTAGAATAATCCTACCTCAAGGCATCTATAATGCAGTTTTTGGAGCGATAATTTACAGATTCCTACTGCATTTGAATGAAAAGAAGTTTATGCAAAACAGGCTGTACTAATGTAAATTGATAAAAGCTAGGTGGTTAAGTTGTTTAAGAAATATTTTAAAAGTAGATTAGACTATTTAAGAGCAATAATATTATTTATAGCGTTATTGCTTATTTTTCGTTTGGCAGATTTACAGATAGTAAAAGGAG
This sequence comes from Clostridiales bacterium GWB2_37_7, assembly GCA_001797185.1. Lineage (GTDB taxonomy): Bacteria > Bacillota > Clostridia > Lutisporales > Lutisporaceae > GWB2-37-7. The sequence goes on along the minus strand of MGOS01000123.1, from coordinate 11,589 downwards.
ATTATTATAAGAACAGAGCAGAGAACATTAGAACTAGAACTATTAGAATAGATGCGCCCAGAGGTACTATTGTTGATAGATTTGGAAGAACCCTGGCTGGAAATAAAATGAGTTACTCGGTTAACATCATGAAAGCCGATTTACCCAAAACGGATATAAATGAAATTGCTTTAACTGTAATTAACATTATTGAAAGGAATGGGGATACCTTTAAGGATGAAATTCCGATACTTATTAATCCTATCAGGTTTTCATATCTTGAGGATGAATTGAATTGGAAGCGAAAATATAATATACCTGACAATGCCACAGTACAAGAAGCCTTTGGTCAAATTAGGCTGGATAATGAAATTCCAGAAGAAATGCTAGATTTGGAAGCATATGAAATGCTAACTCAGCAATATGGAATAGAGCTGCCTTTTAGCTTGGAGGACTACAAGTTTAGCTTTAAAAAGGATGAAAATAAGTGGAAAAAAAGTAAAAGGTTTGATGAAAATGCTACAGCTGAAGAGATTTTTAGCAAACTGACAGAAAACTATAATATTCCAAGACAATACAATGGAGAACTGAATGGATATAGTGATGATGAAGCAAAGAAAATATTATCAGTACGTTATCTTTTGAGTCAGAATATATACAAGGCTTATGAACCTGTTGAAATTGCTTCTAATATAAGTGAGCAAACAAGAGCTCAGCTGGAGGAAAGTAGAATATTTTTACCAGGTGTTGAAATAATACAAAAACCAATCAGAGAATATCCTTACTTAGATTTTGCCTCACACATTTTAGGTTATATGGGTAAAATCGGAGCTGAGTTGGAAATCTTAGCAGAGAAGGGCTATACAGGTCAAAATATAATAGGTAAATCAGGTATTGAGGCTACAATGGAAGAATACCTAAAGGGTCAGGATGGCATCAGGCAAATTGAAATTGATGTTAATGGTGCTATGATTGATACAATTGGAGAGGAAGAGCCGACTCCGGGAGATACCGTATTTATGACGTTAGACTATAAGCTTCAGAAGGTCGCAGAAGATAGCTTGATGCAGACCTTGAAAAAGATACAAGAGGGTGATGCCAAAAATGGTATTAAACCATTCGAAAACGCTACCTCTGGTGCAGTCGTGGCAATAGACGTTAATTCAGGCAGAATACTAGCTATGGCCAGTTACCCTAACTTTGATCCGAATTTGTTTGCTACTGGTATAAGCTCAAAGGATTGGAAGAAACTTCAGCCCTCTACAAATGAGCAATATGCACCTAAACCTTTAGTAAACAATGCGATATCTACAGCACTGCCTCCGGGCTCAGTTATGAAAATGCTGTCCGCTGTAGCGGGATTAGAAAACAAAAGCATAACCCCGACAGAAATTATAATAGACAAGGGTCCCTATGTAGTAGGAGGGGGGTATGCTCCTTCCAGTGCGATATGGAAAACCAGCAGACAAACTCATGGCGCTGTGAATATGATTAAAGCTATACAGGTATCCTCCAACTATTATTTCTTCGAGGTTGGTAATAGAATGGGCGGCGAGGTTTTTGAAAAATATGCTAAGCTTTTCGGTCTTGGAGCTAAGACTGGTGTTGAACTGACAGGCGAAGTCGGCGGCATGATTGGAGGACCAACTGCAAAAAAGAAGATATATGAAGGCAGACTTAATTATTACTTAAAATATAAGCTTAATATTAAGGATGATAGCTTGAGAGAAAAAATCATTTCTTATATTTATAAGGATATGGAAAATAGTAAAATCAGAGCGGAGCTGCAGCAGCTTGGACTTGACAAAAATGTGGTTCAGAACATAGTGAATGTATATATTGCAGAGAGTAAGTGGAAGCTTTATGATTCGGTTCAGACTGTTATAGGTCAAAATATTAATACAAGCACACCAATACAAATGGCAAATTATCTTGCTTCTTTGGTGAATGGTGGTACAAGGTATAAGCCTTACTTGATAGAAAAGGTTGTTAGCTATGATGGAACTGTCAAGCTGGATAAGAAGCCGGAAATTATCGAGAAAATTGCAATGGATCCAATTAATTTAGAGACTATAAAAAAAGGTATGCTGGCAGTTACAAATCCTGGCGGAACCGGCTATAAACCATTCATTGGGACTACAATTCCTGTCGGGGGCAAGACTGGGACTGCGGAAGCAAGTAAAGCTGATAATCATGCTTGGTTTGTTGGCTTTGCACCTTATGATAAACCTGAAATAGCTGTAGCAGTCGTCGTAGTGCAAGGCGGCAGCGGAGGATATGCGGCTCCAATTGCCCGGGCAATAATAGAACAATATTTGACAGCAGAAGAGGCTAGAGATAATATCACTCCATCAAACGACATGATTCAATAGGGAAGTAAGAAGTCAAAAAAAGCTTGATATGCTTGTGATATATCAAGCTTTTTTTGAGAATTAAATACTGCATTATGGCTGCTGCTATTTGCATCGTAAAAGTATGAACACCATTGTCAAGTTGTTAATATAAATTTTATTACTTAATTTTGACTAAAAAGAAGGATTTATAAAGCTTTTGAAGAAATTTATATGGTACGCATAATATATGTTTTATAACATTATAACTTCGGTAGATTCCAGGAGGTAACATTCTGCAAATGAGCGAGAACGCTGTAGTATTTAAAGGAACAAAGGAAGGTCTTTATATACTTATTAAAGAAGATATGGATTTAGACAAAATAAAGTATAATCTTAACGACAAAATTAAGCCTTCTAAGCGCTTTTTTGAAGGAGCAAAGATTGTAAACTTCAAGGGCAAGAAGCTTACGAAGGAAGAATTTGAAGAGCTTAAGGAATTGGTAGAGAACGATTATGGCATGCTTGTTTTAGGAGAATATACTCAAGATTCCGACATGCTTACAGACAAGGAAGATGCAAAAGAGCATATGAATTATGAAAAGCTCCCTTATGACAATGTAGTTCAAGATAAGGTGCTTATGCTTAGGGCAACTGTCAGGTCGGGACAGCTTATTGAATTCATTGGTAATATAGTAATTATTGGAGATGTAAACCCTGGTGCTCAAATAAAAGCAACCGGCAGTATTGTGATAATGGGCACTATGCGTGGTGTAGCACATGCCGGCTCAAATGGTGACTATGGAGCCTATGTGGCAGCGTTAAATCTTCTGCCTGCGCAGATCAGAATTGGAGATATTATTACTAGATCTCCAGATGGCTTGGGTGTTAGGACTTCGGTACCTGAAATGGCGGTAGTTAAAAGAGGTATGATATTTGTAGAGCCATATTTGCCAAATAGATAAAAGGTTTTAAATAACTATAATGGAGGGTATACAATGGGTGAAGTAATTGTAATTACTTCCGGTAAAGGTGGAGTTGGTAAAACCACTACCACAGCAAATATCGGAACTGGACTATCTTTAGAAGGTAAGAGTACAGTGTTGGTTGATGCTGATATCGGATTAAGAAATCTAGACGTAGTAATGGGCTTAGAAAACAGAATCGTATACGACTTGGTAGATGTGGTTGATGGAGTATGCAGGCTAAGACAAGCCCTTATAAAGGATAAAAGATATTCAAACCTATATTTGCTTCCCGCAGCGCAAACAAAGGACAAAAACGCAGTTTCTCCTCAGCAAATGCAGCAGCTGACAGCAGAATTAGCAAAGGAATTCGATTATGTTATAGTTGACTGTCCTGCAGGTATTGAACAAGGCTTCAAAAATGCGATTGCAGGAGCAAACAAAGCGATAGTCGTTACAACACCCGAAGTATCAGCAGTAAGAGATGCAGACAGAATAATTGGACTTTTGGAAGCAAACGGTTTAAAAAATCCGCAGCTTATCATAAACAGACTAAGAATTGATATGGTTAAGCGCGGCGATATGATGAATATTGATGATATGATTGATATATTGGCTATTGAACTGATTGGCGTAGTACCTGATGATGAGCATATCGTAGTTTCTACAAATAGAGGTGAGCCTGCAGTATCAAATGACGAATCCATTGCAGGACGAGCATATAGAAATGTGGTTAAAAGGATACTTGGTGAAGATGTACCTTTTATGGATTTAGATACAGAACAAGGATTTATTACGAAGCTTGCTAAAATGTTTGGATTTGCGAAGAAGCGATAGGAGAGGAGGAGACGGTATGGACTTATTTAAAATGTTTAATAAAAGCGATAACAGTAAAGATATCGCTAAGGAACGACTTAAGCTGGTGCTAATCCATGATCGTGCAAATGTTTCTCCTCAGTTTCTTGAAATGATAAAGGGAGAGTTATTGTCAGTAATATCTGATTACATGGAAATTGATGAATCAGGATTAGAAATTAAACTTACAAGAACGAAGAGAGATACTGATAATACCTCTGTTCCTGCTTTAGTAGCCAACATACCAATCAAAAAAATGAAAGATAATGGAAAATTTTAACTGCTGATAAAAATCAGTAGTTTTTTTTTTACATCAGAAGGTATAATTTCCGATACGATGGGTGATGCAAGGGTGAGAAGCTCCATAACCTTCAAGAAGGGTGCTCAGGATGCAAAACCAGACTTGACCGTGAACCATAAAGTTCCCTGGCAAAAAAAGTGCGGCGTGGGATATACTTTTTCCGTCATAAATGCTTGCTTCCTCAAATATATTAATATAACGAGGCAAAAATATGTCCTCCACTTCTATAAGTGGCGGGTTCAGGTTTTAGCAACAGGAGGTGGCATATATCCCCCTGCCTCGTTGAAACGCCTTGGGTAGTTTTTTGCAACAAGTGCAAAAAACTTTCAATAAATCTTGTTATAACAATAGCTTTTGGAAATATTGAAGTTAGCATTTGTTGATATTTTATTGCCAATATTAAGAACGAGGGAGGAGATTTTATGGACAACAAGAACTTTGATGAAATTCCGCAGATTAAATATGTCAATGAATACAAAAAAGTCGGAGATATGCTCAGATTTAAAAGCCTTGGAGAAAAGACTTACTTTGATAAACTACTGCTGCAAACCTTTGTTACGCTGATTATAGTTGCTTTGCTGCTGCTAATAAATCAAGTTGATACAGTACTTACAAACGGTATTTCCAAAAGTGTAAAAGAGGTTGTTAGCTGGAATATCAGTTTAAATACAGCAGTAGATACTTTCAAAAATATTAATGCCATTATACCAAACACAAAGAAAGCCTTGGGTATCGATGATAACGAAGCAAATATTACTTTTATCATGCCCGTTGATGGAGTTATTACCTCGCCATTTGGTGAGCGGGTACATCCTGTATTCAAAACGACTAAGTTTCATACCGGTATAGATATAGATGCTGAAATTGGAACACCCATAAAATCTGCAACCAATGGAACTGTCAAGGAAGTAGGCGAGGATGAATACAACGGTAAATTTGTTAGAGTTATAAGCGGCAAGTATGAGATGATATATGCTCACAGCAATAAAATACTGGTTAAAGAAGGTCAAAAAGTTTCACAGGGGGATGAAATAGCTGAAGTAGGAGATACCGGCATTGCATCTGGGCCTCATCTTCATTTTGAAATACAAGAGAATAGTCAGCCTGTTAACCCGTTGGAAAAATTAAATAGCGCTTCTATTCAATAAATTTGCAGAATATATATACATAAATATTGATTTTTTGGGGGCTTTTATGATAAGGATAAAATTTAACGCTTTTTTTATCCTTTTTTTGTTTGCTAGCTTATATACAGGCTATATTAGTCAAAGTATAACAATATTCCTGAGTGTGCTCCTACATGAGCTTGGACATGCAATAATTGCTAAGCTTTTGGCAATACGTGTTGAAGAAATTGAGCTATTCCCCTTTGGTGGAGTTGCCAAAATGGAGGATATCACTAAATATGGTGGCTATATGGAAGCTTTTATAGCCATCGCAGGACCTGGGGTAAGTGGAGTTATCGCAGCAATTAGCGCTATACTAGCATTGAAAAGCGAGTTTTTTGCGGCTATAGCGCAATTTAATTTTATTTTGCTGGTCTTTAACATGCTGCCTGCCTTACCCATGGACGGAGGACGTATTTTACGAAATATACTATTGCATCATAAGAGTTATAAGCAAGCAACAAAAGCCATGGTTGTTTCAGGTAGATTGATTGCAATTGCATTGGTGTTATATAACATTATCGTAATATATAGGGGAAGTAATAGTTTTGCATTTATAATAACGGCAGTTTTCATATATTTAGGGTGTCATAAAGAAATGAAGTTTTGCTCCTACTACTATTTGCTTAACAAAAATAATTACAAAAAGAATCATGGCAGCAAGAATAGATTAAAGACAAGAATTATACCTGTATATGATGATACACTGGTTCGTTTTGCAGCCAACCAATTCAGCCCAGGTACAGTCTGCATAGTTCATGTACTGGACAACTCAGGTCATATCATAAGAATTTTAAGTGAAGTTGATATTATGGATGGTTTTTTGAAGTACGGTTACGACAGCAGAATCGGTCAGATAAAAAAATAGTATTTTTTATAGTATTAAAACGATAATTATGCAATAATATAAATGATAATCTTTACTAAGGAAAAGCTCGGAGGTTTATAATGACAAGTGCTAATATAAAGGAAATGATATATGAGGATATATTGCCAAGGGTTGAAAAGCCAGGCAGATATGTAGGAAATGAATGGAACAGTGTACATAAAAATTTAAATGAAATAGACATACGCTTTGCATTTTGCTTTCCTGATGTATATGAAGTAGGAATGTCACATTTGGGACTCAAAATACTTTACCATTTGTTAAATAGTCAAAAGGATATTTATTGTGAAAGAGTTTTTGCACCTTGGCCAGACATGGAAAAGGAAATGAGAGATCACAACGTTAGGCTCTTTGCATTAGAAAGCAGGGACTATATAGATAACTTTGACTTTGTTGGCTTTACGCTACAGTATGAAATGAGTTATACAAACATAGTAAATATGTTAGACTTGGCAGGTTTACCCGTTAGATCAAAGGATAGAGTAGAAGGACAACCCTTTGTTATTGCGGGAGGTCCGTGTGCATACAATCCAGAACCCCTGGCAGAGGTCATTGACCTATTTGCTATGGGAGAGGGTGAAGAACTACTGCTGGAAATTATGGAGACATATAAAATATGGAAAGCCAGCGGCAAGACTAGGCAAGAATTTCTTAGAATGGCTGCAGGCATAAGGGGCGTATATGTACCCTCCTTGTATAATGTTGAATATAATGAGGACAATACTATAAGCAAGGTTACGCCAAAATATGAAGATATACCCAAAAAGGTTAAAAAGAGAGTCATTAAATCTCTAAAGAATGCATTCTTTCCAGATAAAATAATAGTTCCATATATAGAAGTAGTTCATGACCGAATTATGCTGGAGATTTTTAGAGGTTGTACAAGAGGCTGCAGATTTTGCCAAGCTGGTATGGTATATAGGCCTATAAGAGAGAGGGAAGTAGAGGAGCTGATAGAAATAGCGGATAAGCTGTTGGCAAGCTCAGGCTATGAAGAGATTTCCTTATCCTCTCTATCTACGAGTGACTATTCAAGGCTGCAGGAGCTGGTAGAAAAGCTTATGTCAAAGTATGAATCAAAGAGGGTGGCACTATCCTTGCCCTCATTGCGTATTGATTCATTCTCCCTCAAGCTTGTAGAAGAAGTGCAGAAGGTACGTAAAAGTGGTTTGACTTTTGCTCCTGAAGCAGGAACACAAAGAATGAGAGATGTAATCAATAAAGGTGTTACTGAAGAGGATTTGATAAAATCAGTAGGTACAGCCTTTGAAACAGGTTATAATAGCATAAAGCTTTATTTCATGATAGGCTTGCCTACTGAGACCATAGAGGATATACAGGGTATTGCTGACTTGGCATGCAAGGTATTGGATCGCTATTATGAAGTTCCAAAAGAAAAAAGGCCAAAGAATTTAAGCTTTAATGTTGCGGCCTCATCCTTTGTACCTAAAGCCTTTACGCCCTTTCAATGGGAACCACAAGATAGACCGGAAATACTTGTAGAAAAACAAAAGTATTTGAGAGCAGCATTGAAGAAAAAGCAAGCTAAGGTCAACTGGCATGAGCCATATGTAAGTTATATGGAAGCAGTTTTTGCGAGAGGTGACAGAAGAGTAAGTGAAATATTGATAAAGGCTTGGAGGTTGGGCTGCAAGTTTGACGGCTGGGATGAACACTTTAAATTCGATAAATGGATGGAAGCTTTTGAGGAATGCGGTGTTGATCCAGAATTTTATGCATATAGAAGAAGAGATCTGGAGGAAACCCTACCTTGGGATCATATAGATGTAGGCATAACAAAAAAGTTTCTTAAAAGTGAGTATAAGAAAGCTCTTAAGGCAGACTTGACAAGAGATTGCAGAACGGTATGCACCGGCTGTGGCATCAATTTGTTGGAAGAAGGCGGTGTATGCAAATGATAAATGTGAGGCTAAAATTTGCAAAAGGCAGTGAAGTAAAATATATATCTCATTTGGATTTGATGAGAACCTTTATGAGAGTTGTAAGAAGAGCAGAAATACCCATAGCATACAGTGGTGGCTTTAACCCCCACCCAGAGATGAGCTTTGGAGCACCCTTGAGCGTTGGGGTAGTGAGTTTGGCTGAATATGTAGATATTGTTCTTGCAGAGGAGATTCCGCTTGAGCAAATCGTTGAAAAATTAAATAAATATATGCCAATAGGAATTAAGGTGTTAGGTGCCATAAGACTGCCTGAAAAATTCAAGAGCGCCATGGCATTGATTACCCATGCCAAATACTCCATAACTGCAAGCATTGAAAATACAGATAAAGAGTATTTAAAAACAAAGCTGTTCAGCTTTGTTAACCAAGAGAGTATATTGGCTCAGAAGAAGCAGCCAAAGAAGAACTTTCAAATTAAAGAATTTGATATCAGACCTATGATATTAGAAATGAATCTTAAGGACTGCGATGAAACAGGCTGTGTTTTTACTTGCCTGCTCCAAAGCGGCAGCAAAGCTAATCTAAAGCCAGAAATCCTAGTAGAAGCATTTGGTAAATATGCCGATGTAAATATTGTCAGAACAATCATCACTCGTGAAGACGTTTTTGTAGAGAAGGACGGGGAATTGGTAGATTTGCTTCAATACAGAGATTAGCATACTTTAGAATAGGGGCATGTGATAATGAAGGAAATAGTTATTGATGTAGGAATAGAAAATACTACAGTAGCGTTGCTGGAGGATAAAGAGCTGGCAGAGCTATATGTTGAAAAGCATAATAACCAGTCTATTGTGGGCAATATATACAAGGGACGGGTTGAAAACGTACTACCTGGAATGCAAGCTGCATTTGTAAATATAGGTATAGATAAAAATGTTTTTCTTTATATCAAGGACGCTATCCCCAATACCTATATAGGGGAAGAGGAAGAAAGTGACTATGCTGACAAGTACAAGAATGTTAATATTAATGATTTTTTGAAGGTTGGACA
>MGOS01000123.1:1890-2126 GCA_001797185.1 Clostridiales bacterium GWB2_37_7 | reverse complement strand
ATAGTACTGATGCCTACTGTAGAATATACAGGTATTTCCAGGAGAATTGAGAACGAGCAGGAAAGAGAAAGACTAAAAGCCATAGCAGCACAGCATAAACCGACAACTATGGGTATAATAATCCGGACTGCGGCAGAAGGCTGCAGCGAAGAGGAGATAAAAGAAGATATCAATTTCCTAAGTAAGCTTTGGGAGAATATAAAATCTGAGCAACAAAGCGGCCCTGTACCGAGAAT
>MGOS01000123.1:815-1870 GCA_001797185.1 Clostridiales bacterium GWB2_37_7 | reverse complement strand
TTGTTTATAGAACCGTTAGAGATATGTTTACCAATGATATAGATAAATTTGTCATGAACAACAAAGAGCAATATGAAATAGTAGTACAAATCGTGAGACTTTTATCAAGGGACCTGGTTAAAAAGGTTGAATACTTTGATAAGGCATATGAAATTTTCGAATTTTATGATATAAAATCAAAAATCAGTAAAGTATTGACTCGTAAGGTTTGGCTTAAGTCAGGAGGATATTTGGTTATTGATCAGACGGAGGCATTGACTGTAGTAGATGTAAATACCGGCAAGTTTGTTGGCAGTACTGATTTAAAGGATACTGTTTTAAAAACAAACGCAGAGGCTGCCAGAGAGATTGCAAAGCAGCTGCGACTCAGGGATATTGGTGGTATAATCATCATTGATTTTATTGATATGCACGAAAAGCAGCACGAAGAAGTCGTACTGGAGGCATTGAAAAATTCCCTAAAGAAAGACAGAACCAAATCCAATGTGCTGGGTATAACGCAACTAGGCTTAGTAGAGATGACAAGGAAAAAAGTTCGTCAAAGAGTAGATAATATTTTTATGAGTGATTGTCCTCACTGTAATGGGGAAGGCAAGGTTTTGTCAAGCGTCGATAAGTAGTTTCATTCGTTATAACAAGATTTTACTGAAAGGTTTTTTTCAAAAAACCTACCCGAGCGTTTCAACGAGGCAGGGGATATATGCCCAACGCCTCTTGCAGAAATTGGAACCCACCACTTATAGAAGTGAGGGACATCTTTTGCCTCGTTATAGAGCAAAGAATAAGAAATATATAAATAGAAAATGTTAAGCAGGAAACATATAATTGACAAACCCATATAGCTATGATAAAGTATATTGATGTAGGCGTATCCGCACGGAACGGGTTTAAATTTTACCTAGCATCCGGCGAGACTTAAATAGGAGGTGAAGCCTAATGTATGCAATTATAAAGACTGGCGGAAAGCAATACAGAGTTAACGAAGGTGATGTTATTTCTGTAGAAAAGCTTGATGTAGCTTCTGGCGAGAAGGTTGTATTTGATGAAATACTTGT
>MGOS01000123.1:450-785 GCA_001797185.1 Clostridiales bacterium GWB2_37_7 | reverse complement strand
AAGGTTGTAGTATTCAAGTACAAGCCAAAGAAGGACTACAGAAAGAAGCAAGGTCATAGACAACCATTTACAAAAATTAAAATTGAAAAAATCAGTTTATAATTAAATGTAATGGTTAAAGTTGAGATTAATAGAAATATAGCAAAACACATCACAGACTTTAAGGTAGACGGTCATGCCGGCTTTGCAAAGTCTGGTGATGATATAGTTTGCAGTGCGGTTTCTGTACTGACGCAAACAACCGTGCAGGGACTAAAAATGGTCGCGGATATTGATATAGAGTACGAAATAAAAGATGGTTATTTAAGCTGTAGACTCCCAAGTGAGCTTACAGA
>MGOS01000123.1:0-353 GCA_001797185.1 Clostridiales bacterium GWB2_37_7 | reverse complement strand
AATGAGGAGGTGTAATATATGTTCAGAATAAACCTTCAATTATTTGCTCATAAAAAAGGGGTAGGTAGCTCCAGAAACGGCCGTGACAGTGAATCAAAGAGACTTGGAGTGAAAAGAGCTGATGGACAAAAAGTTCTTGCAGGTAATATATTAGTTAGACAAAGAGGAACTAAGATACATCCTGGAACAAACGTAGGAATAGGCAAAGATGATACTCTATTCTCACTTGTAGAAGGCGTTGTTAAATTCGAAAGAAAAGGCAAAGACAAGAAGCAAGTAAGCGTTTATACAGTAGCTCAATAAGGTTTAAGGTGGTACGGCAACAGCCGTACCTATTTTTTTATTGTATTCAT
>MGOS01000122.1 GCA_001797185.1 Clostridiales bacterium GWB2_37_7 | reverse complement strand
TTACTACTGCAACCAAAGGAAATTCAATTCTTTCTATGTGCATTGCATGATTCACAGCTTCTTCAATAGGTTCTTCCTTGTTTTCTAAGCCTAGGCCTGAAGCAATTCTAATATAATCCTGTATGATATTTCTTTCCTTTTCCTTGAAAAGTCCTCTCTTTATCAATTCATCTTCTATTTGCTTAATATTCGCTGCTGAGCCGTCTCTCCAAAGTGATTTAACCAATTCTCTAAAAACTGTCAATCTTCTTTCTTGATAAAAGCTTTTATCCTTTGTATCCATCATATGGTGTTTTCCTCCGTATTACTGCAAATTATTTATTTTTATGATTTCCATACTTGCCATGCAATTTGCGATAAGCGTTTCCTTATCAAGAACTTCCTCCGACTTTTTGATTTCATCAAGTCGCGGTCTTGTTTTTGGATGTTTAGGAACAAATATTGTGCAGCAGTCCTCATAGGGCAGTATAGAGGTTTCAAAGGTATCTATTTCTCTTGCTGTTACAGTGATATCTATTTTATCCATACCTACCAAAGGTCTAAATACCGGCAGCTCCAGTTCGCTGTTCGTTACAAGCATACTTTCTAGGGTTTGGCTAGCCACCTGCCCTAAGCTTTCGCCGGTAATTAAAGCAAGGGCATTTTCTTTCTTCGCCACCGCTTCTGCTACCTGCATCATATATCTTCTCATAATTATGGTTAGTTCATTTTCTTTACATTTCTCTATAATTTGCATTTGTATTTCTGTAAAGGGAGCTACATAAAGCTTAATTGAACCGGTATAAACAGCAAGCTTTCTCGCCAGTTCAACAACCTTTTCCTTGGCTCTTTCGCTGGTATATGGATGACTGTGATAGTAAACACATACAAGCTCCAAGCCTCTCTTAGCCATCATATATCCAGCTACAGGACTGTCAATACCGCCTGAGAGCAGCAAAACTCCCTTGCCCGCGCTGCCATAAGGCATGCCCGCAACACCCTTAAGCTCCTTTGTATATATGTATGCCTTATCTCTAATCTCAACATTTACTACAATATCCGGACTATGTACATCTACCTTAAGTCCCTCAACGTTTTTCAGTATCATTCCTCCTATTTCCCTTGATATTTCAAGAGACTGTAGAGGGAACTTCTTATCTGATCTTTTGGACTCCACCTTAAAGGTTTTGACATCCTTAAGCTGCTTCATTTGACCAATGGCTGCTTCAGCTATTTTATCCATTTCCTTTTCTGTAATCTCTGCCTTAGTAACACCAATAATTCCAAAGGTTTTTCTGACCTTATCGGCAAGCTCTTCAGAATAGTCGTTTATGTAAATTCTTCCGGATTCCTTTTGGATTTTGTAGCCATTGCCTATAGTTTTTCTAATATTGGTAACTAGAAGGTCTTCGAAGTATCTTCTGTTTAATCCCTTCAGTGAAATTTCGCTGGCGTATTTAACTAGCATGCAGTTCATTTGCTTATCCTCCTCAAAAAAGGCAATATTTTTTTTATTGCGTCTATTGTATAATCTATTTCTTCTATGGTATTCATATAGGAAAAACTAAAACGTATTGCTCCCTCTGCCTGCATAGCGTCCAACCCAATGGCTGGCAGGACATAGTTCTTATGCGCACCCTTCTTGGCAGAGCACGCAGAGCCTGTTGAAACATAGATATTGTAATCCTCCAAGGAGTGAAGCATTACCTCTCCACGTACACCTTCAAAAGAAACATTTAATATATTGTCCAAATGCTTTTCACCCAAGGGGCTATTTATTTTGATTTTATCAAAATCCTTTAAGCCTTCAACAAAATACTCCTTGAGCTTTCTCACCTGCATTTGTTTATTCTGAAAATCTTGAGCAAGTAACCCTATGGAAATTCCAAAGCCTGAAATCCCAGGCAGATTTTCGGTACCGGAGCGCAAATCATATTCCTGTCCCCCACCGGCTATTAAAGGGCGCAATCGCAAGCCCTCTTTTATATACAGAGCCCCTACACCCTTTGGACCATGAACTTTATGGGCACTTAAGGATATGAGATCCGCCCCCAGCTCTCTTACATTTATATTTAACTTTCCCAATGCCTGCACTGCATCTATATGCACCTTAGCTTTTTTGCTTTTAGACCGCACAATACTGACTATTTCTTGGATAGGTTGAATAGAACCCAGTTCATTATTTACATACATAATAGATATCAGCTTTGTGTTCTCCCTTATAGATTTAGCAAGCTGCTCCAGATTTATAATTCCATAGCAATCCACATCCAAATAGGTTACATCAAAGCTGTCCTTCTCCAAATCCTGCAACAGCCTAATGATGCTTGGATGCTCAATTCTTGTTGTAATGATATGATCGCACTTGGAAACAATCCCAAGCACAGCCATGTTATTGGCTTCACTGCCGCCTGAGGTAAATATGATTTCTTGTGGCTTTGCCTTAATGAAGGCTGCGACCTTCTCTCTCGCTGCTTTAATCTTCTTCTCTGCTTCTACTCCAAGGCGATGTGCCGAAGAGGGGTTGGCAAAATATTTCTCCATACATTCAGCAACCTCATCTATCACTTCTTTGTATGGCTTTGTAGTTGCGCTGTTATCCAAATATACCAAATTCATTATGTACCTCACTTACGTGGTAATTTTCTACAATTATTTACATTATACCTATACTATTTTACCATTTTTACGCAAAAAATTGTATTAGATTTAAATTTTTTCCGTGATCCAGAAAAATTTGTATACGTTTTTGACATTTATACATAAATTTATGCCTAAGACAAGTCTTCCTGCTCTAATTGACCATCTCCAGCTTCTCTTTTCATCAATATGTATGCCGCAATTAATGTCAGAGCAGCTATTATACTTAATATTCCAATTACGATTGGCATTGTGATTCCAAGCATTACAGCGAGTACCTGATAAAAACCCACGATGCCAAATAACATAAAGGCTGCTGCTGATACAAGCTTTACTGTTCTTTCCGGTATTTTTTTGCCCATCACTACACCTACTATGATTCCTATGCCGTCAGCGATAAGCATACCTGTAGTTGTGCCCATCAATATCGCTATTGGACTAGCTGGAAACTGTGCTGCCAAGGCTATTGTAGCCAGCTGTGTCTTATCTCCAAGCTCTGCGATAAAAAATGCAATGGTTACTGTAAGAATAGGCCCGAATTTAGATTTTTTCTTGTCTTCTCCATCCAGCTTGTCACCTCGTATTGTCCATAGACCAAAGAATATAAAGGACAAGGCTGCTATTCCCTGTATCCAAGCCTGTGCCCCTTCCCATCTTGTGATATAATTTCCTGCAGCCACTGCCAAGGCATGATTGAACACTGTTGCTATAAAGACCCCTAGCAGTACCTTGGAGGCCTTATAATTACTAGCGAATGCCATGGCAAGAAGTTGAGTCTTATCCCCCAATTCCGCCAAAGTAACTGCTCCTGCTGCTAATAAGAATACTAAAGTTCCATCCATTTTTCTCATCCTTTCATTTATATCAAATAAAAAGACTTTTAGCATAATCCTATAGCCGGACTATGCTAAAAGTCTCGTTACCTTTAAGGTTACAAAGCCAGGTCAAAAACCAGTCTGTTGACTTTGTTATTACAACTACTCCCTTTTAACAATTTCAATAATAAATTATGCACATGGTATTGTCAATAATAAATTTTGAGATACTATATTTATATCCTATATATAAATGAAACTTTTCTAGGGAGGTTCTAATGCTACGATTAAGCAAAGATGTCATAAGCCTTCAAGCCTGTATTGATTCCTGTCTAAAGTCTGCACAAGCCTGCAATAAGTGCTTTAAGGCATGCTTAGAAAAAGATAATATATGTGAAATGAAAGCAGCCTTGAGTATATTGGTTGACTGTGCTGAAATATGCTATATCACTGCTGTATGTATGGCTAAGGATAACTCGTTTTCTATAGAATTAAGCGACGCTTGCGCTGAGCTCTGCGAGAAGTGCGCTTCTATATGTGAAGTCTATAAGGATTTAAGCTGCCAAGCTTCTGTAGAAGCCTGCAAGCTATGTGCTGCTGAGTGCAGAAAAATCTCAATCAATTGATGAAGGCACGGTTTCCCGTGCCCTTTCTTATTATCTTGGTGCAAATGTTGCGCAATCTGTTTCTTCACTATGAGAAGCATTTCTAGGCTGAATTTCAATTTTTGATGCGCTGCAATGATCCCCCTGCTCATAATAGTGGCAAGTGTTAACAATGCATTTTACACCTGGTAAATGATGATCTCTTTTTTCTACTTTACCTTGCATTTAATTACCTCCTAATATTATTTACATATATAGTGTTCTATAATTAGAGAGGTTTTATTCTAAAAAATTAATTATTCTTGTAGCTCATAGGCATCTACCACTCTAGCTACATAGTGGTCCAAGCCTTCCTGAACGACCACTGCAACAGAAGGTGATATTCCATCCTCAGCAAAAGCATTGTATACCTTTATATTATCATGTATAAAATCGTCATCTTCCTCTGCTATGATTTGATATTCACCATTTGGATTGAAATGCTCCAGGACATCTGTAACTCTTTCCAGCAAACTATCTGTTGCACATTCAATATGTTTCAATTCTTCAAATATTTGATTGTTTTCTATCATTATTAAACCTCCTTTATAACAAGATTTTACTGAAAGGTTTTTTGTGTTTTTTGCAAAAAACCTACCCGAGCGTTTCAACGAGGCAGGGGATATATGCCCACCTCCTCTTGCAAAAATCGGAACCCGCCACTTATAGAAGTGGGGGACATCTTTTGCCTCGTTATAATCTATTTTGTTTAAATGGAGGTTTTTTTATGAACAATAAATTTATTACTATCAGAGCACTACATAGAAAACAATAATTATTAGGTATGAAATTGCAAGCTTTGAATTTAAACTTGGCTTCATCTATTCGCCACCAAACTTATAACCTACTCCGTATACTGTGAGTACATACTTTGGATCCTTTGTATTTGTCTCTATCTTTTGTCTCAAATTTTTTATATGGGTGTCTATGGTTCGGTCATAGCCCTCATAATCATCACCCAATACATATGTAATAAGCTCTTCTCTGGTAAAGACCTTTTTGGGATTCTTAGCAAGCTTCAATAAAATTTCAAATTCCACTGGAGTTATATTTACTACCTGTCCATCTTTTTGAACACTGTGACTATCTATATTAATTATTAATTCTCTATTGTTGTAGCTTAAAACTGCTTCCTTTGCAAGGGAGTTTTGAGTTCTTCTCATGACAGCCTTGGCTCTGGCGATGAGCTGCTTAGGACTGAAGGGCTTTGTAATATAATCATCAGCACCTATATTAAGTCCATTAAGTATATATTCTTCTTCTGCCTTTGCAGTTAACATAATTACAGGAGTGTCCTTCATGCTTCTTATTTTCTTGCAAACATCCTCACCACTCATGTCAGGCAGCATCAAATCAAGAATTACCAAATCCGGCTTGAAGCTTATATACATTTCCAACGCCTGTTTGCCATCATAGGCTGTAGCTGCCTCAAAACCTTCTTTTTCTATATAGGACTTTATAACCTCTACAATTTTTTCCTCATCATCTACGATAAGCACCTTCATATCACTGTTCAACCTATCACCTTCTTCCAAAGCATTAAACCACTGGTTTCGCATTTGAGCTAATTTCAATAGAAACTGTCTATACATCCCCATCAATTGTAACAACTTTATTCTCAATTAAATACTCTACTCTATTTCTACCATTGCCTTTGGCTTTATAAAGTGCATTATCCGCTCTTTTGAATATTGTATTGACATCATCTAACCTCTGATACTGACTGATTCCCAGGCTAATTGTAATCTTCAAATCATTTGCAAATATGCCTTCTTCTACTTTTCGCCTTATTTTCTCTGCCAGTTGTACAGCAGCCTCTATATTTGCTTCAGGCGCTATTAAAGCGAATTCTTCACCGCCTATTCTGGCAAATAAATCACTTTTCCGAATGCATTGATTGACAATTTCTGATAACTCCATCAATATTTTATCTCCTATGTCATGACCATAATTATCATTTATTATTTTAAAAAAATCTATATCTAGTATTATTATAGAAAATAGCTTATCAGTCCTTTCACTTCTTTTGATCTCATTATACAGGATTTCGGAGAAAAAACGTCTATTGTAAATTCCAGTTAAGCCGTCTTTGTTTACCATTTCCTCTAATGCATCCTTAACATATTTTTTAATCAGAAATATAATGATAATGCTCAAAAGTATGTTGAAGAAAAAAACTAAAAAACTTAGCTTATATTTACTTATTTTTTGTTCTGAGGATATTTGCGATACGAGCACCATATTGTTTGCCTTATACCAAGCATCTTCACTATCCTGAAGCAGCTGTAACCTATACTCTTCACTAGAGCTTTTTCTATATTCGTATACCGTATTGATTAGTTTATTCCAAGCTTCTTCTACGCTGTTCATTTCATCGAGAATCTCATTATTGTTGTCATACATTCTTATTTTTTCAGTTCTGAACTCTGATATTATTAGATCTACCTCATTTATAATATCTTCACTAGGCAGACCGCTTAACTCGAGTTTTGCAACTCTTTGCAGCGAACCCCTTACAATTCCAAGCTTGTTGATAATCGTGGCATCATTTGAAATTGATTTTGTTATATATATGCTATAAAAACCTCCATAGCTAATTAACAATAACAAAAAAGATGTAAAAATAAATAAAATAGATGATTTCTTCTTAAGTAGGCTCATTATTTCACCCCCTACAAGCTTATAACAAGATTTTACTGAAAGGTTTTTTGTGTTTTTTGCAAAAAACCTACCCGAGCGTTTCAACGAGGCAGGGGATATATGCCCACCTCCTCTTGCAAAAATCGGAACCCGCCACTTATAGAAGTGGGGGACATCTTTTGCCTCGTTATATATTATATTGAGTATACCAAAAACAGGTACTCTATGAAAGAGTATCTGTTCTTTGCTATATATTTATTTGTGATATCCTCTATAAAATACCATTTCCAACATATCTTGTAATTTGCATGAAACAAAATTATTTTCCGTAGGGACACATAGGATAGGTGCATGCCTTGCAACTCCAGCATAAGCCTCCATGGCAATAAGCAGTAACATCCTTTCTTGTCAACTTCTCTCCTGCTAAAATCCGAGGTAAAAGGATATCCAAGGAGGTATTCTTTAGGAACATTACTGCTCCGGGTATACCTATAATAGCTGCACTTCCTTTGTATGCCAGCATAAGCATGTTTCCCGGCAATATAGGTATTCCATAGGAAACAACATGCTCAGATGCATTTCTTATGGCTTGAGGTGTGACATCATCCGCATCGACAGACATGCCTCCGCATGCCAGCACGATATCTGCACCCATTTCTATCATTGTATAGATGTTGTCTTCAATGATCTTCCGATCATCAGGGCAATATTGAATATCCAACAAGCTGCAGCCATAATGCTTAATCTTTTCCTTCATTACAGGCGCAAAGCCATCCTTAATCCTTCCTTCATATACCTCTGTGCCTGTAATAATCAGTCCAATCTTCATTGGTCTTAGTTCATGTACTGTTATGATGCCCTTTCCATAGCTCTTGCCAATTTCTTCGACCTGTAAGATTTTTTCCTCCTTTATAACCAATGGGATTATTCTAGCAGCAGCAAGGCTCTGCCCTTCCTCCACCAATGTATTTGTATGAATGGTAGCAATCACCAGCTCTTCAATTTCATTTATTTGATTTAGTGCAGCTACATCAACCTTTAACAAACCCCTATGCTTTGCTTTCAATTCTACCTTACCTTCGGAAGGACCTTTAAGAAATATTCCGCTGCCTACTGCTGCATTAGCAATTTTCATAGCTGCTTCATTTTCATGAATCATTCCTATCGGCAGCTCTAAAATATTGATATGGTTTTTGCCCATACTTTTTAACTCCTGAATATCTTCCTGTCTTATAACATGCCCCTTCTTATAAGCTGCACCCTTAAATTCTCCCGGTACAATCTTCGTCAAATCATGTGCTAGAACCATTCCTATAGCTTCTTCCACTCTCACTGTATTCATAATATCCCCCTCTTCGCAGCGTATTTTACACTTTTCGGTATGCTGTGTGGAGCATCCTCTAGATATTTTGCAGCTTACGTTCTGTATTGACGATATCTGAAGCTACCTTTTTGGCTTCCTTATATATCATATTCACATCGATATTTGTAAGCTTCCCGTTCCAGACAACTATTTTGCCATTAACCATAGTCATTTTTACCAGACTACTGTTTCCACAGGTCACCAATCCTACCAATGGGTCATGACAGCCCGAGTAAGCCACATCATCTACATCAAACAGTACAATGTCAGCTGCTTTGCCCTTTTCCAAAATGCCTATATCGTCTCTATTAAGTACCTCTGCACCTCCCCTTGTTGCCATTCTTAAAACCTGATATGCTGTTAACCCCTTAGTTCCATACTTCAAGTGGTTCAAAAGGTAAGTTCTTCTAACCTCCTCCCACATGTTAGAGCCGTCATTGGATGCACTTCCGTCTACTGCAATTCCAATCTTGACACCATATTTTTGCAGCTCCGTTGTCGAACATATTCCACTGGACAGCTTCATATTGGACGTAGGACAGTGTGCTACACCAGAGCCCTTCAATACTTTCATTTCTCTTTCATTCAAGTGTATAACATGAGCGAACCATACATCATTACCGACCCAGCCCAGGCTTTCCATAAGCTCAACAGGTCTTTTGCCATATTTCTCAACACAGAATTTTTCTTCATCAAGGGTCTCTGCCAAATGGGTATGCAGCATGATGCCCTTTTTTTGGGCTAATTCTCTAGATTGTATCATAAGCTCCTTGCTTACGGAAAAAGGTGAACAGGGTGCCAAGGCAATCCTGCTCATAGCATACTTTCTGTTATCATGATATTTATTGATTAGCCTTTCGCTATCCAATAGAATATCTTCTTCCTTTTGTACTACACAATCCGGTGGCAGTCCTCCCCCGCTTCTACCAAGGGACATGGAGCCTCTGCTTGCATGAAAACGTATGCCTATTTCTGCCGCAGC
>MGOS01000121.1:23371-32485 GCA_001797185.1 Clostridiales bacterium GWB2_37_7 | reverse complement strand
GCCTTTTCAATGGTAATACAATTCAGTACATGCATTTTATGGGTTAGGTTGACGCGTATGGGGAACGACCCCTGTGTCGTTCCTTTTATAGTGTGCAAAATTACAGAAGATTACAGGTGTAGTTTCATCAATATTCTATAAGGTAACATAATTATAAGATCGACAGTCATATGATATAATTAACTTAATCACATTTGCAAGGAGAAGGGTCTATGGATAATCAATTTGATTCAAAAGCTTTGGAGGTTAATTTAGCTGAAACAAAATATAGAACGATAATACTACCTGAAAAACATAAGTGGTTCTTAGAATTATCAAACTCCTACTGGGGTATTCACAATAGAACTGAAGAGTTTATTATGGAATATAACCATCCTTATGTTAATTATGATTATGTAGTAGAAAATCTTCACAACATCTGCCTGGCTGACCTGTGGCTGTATAATTCTCATGAAAAAGCAGAAGAAGCTCTTATGATATTAGTTGAAATTTTTCAAAATATCATGAGCAAGGACTTACAGGAAAAGCTAAGAGAGCAGCTAATAACTACAATCATGAAGTTTATTGATCGTTTGGCAAAGCTGGGCAGCTATCCTAAAATAGTTATTCATAAGTGTTTGTTTATCATAAAAGAAGATATGAAGCAGCATGAGGTTTTATATATAAAAAATTCCGGATATTTCAAAACCTATTTAAATAAGATAGCAGAAGAACAAGAGTTCAGACAAGAGCTTTTTGATTTGACAAAGGTACTGTTGAAGAATTGTATCATATACTGGGAGAGCTCTTCAAAGGTAGAAAATTGGTTTGAAGATAAGAAGCATTTCTTTAAGGAACAGAGCAGAGAAAGATTGAAGATGCTTGGTATGCCATTTTTTAGAGAGCTGCATTTTCAGTTGGAGGAAGCCACGGATTGGCATCAGCTTATTGAAATAATGTTTTTTAATGATATAGCTAATTATTTCCGCAGGTATGTAGAGCAGTTGGATAGTTCGTTGGAAAAAATTTACTATTTATTTTATCTGCTTCATATATCTGCAATGTCGCAGCTGACGAATCATCTTTTATATGATTTAAATAGAATATTAAGGGATGTTTTCAAGGAATTGGATGAATCTGAAGTGAATAATTTCCTGGAAAATATAATAGACATGTTTGAAGAGCTGAAGGCACAGCACATAACTACAGTGCTTGACTGTATCTCTACACTTGGCAAAGGTGTAATTGATACCAAGGATCAAAAGATTATCTCCTTTTTTATTAACAAACTGATACATTTTGGTTTTGTGCATCCCGGAGAGATATCCATAAGCAGTGATTGGCAAATAAAGGTAAATACAAATCATATAAAAAACATTCGGATATGGCTCGAGTTGATTGGATATTCTCCTTCTACACTAAAAGAGCTGCTTTCTGCCCTGATTGTAAATCTAAAAATGGGAAGCATATTTATTTCAGATACCGATTTATTTCAACGGGATGTTACAAAGCTTCTAAATTCGAATATTGCCTCAGTATATAAGCAAATAAAGCAGCTAGCGAGAATTTTCCCTGTTTACTTCAAGGAAATTGGAGCAGAGGGAAAGCTGCGTGAGGTTACAACAGTAATGGATGAGCTGTCTTATAGAAAGGATAGATTGATACATTTCCTGAGAAAGCAAGTTCATACAGAAAGCAACAATACCCATGTAAAGCTTACAAAACAGATCTTAAGCTTTTGGTATGACGGCAACCTGGAGCAGCTTAAACAAATCATTCCATCGGATGTATTTGAATCTATAGATTTAGAGGGAGAATGGTTTGTTGATGTACACAAAATAACTAATGAGCTATGCAGGTTAAAAAATATATCTCCTGAGCAGCTGTTGGAGCTGGGAGAACAAGATATAGAGATTCTACTTGAAGCTATTGAAATTGATAATGAAAGAGATAAAAAAAGAGTTTCTTTGATAATACAGCTTTATAATCTATTGCTAGAAAAGTATTCTTTGGAATCGGGTAATATTATTTCAATTCTAAAAAGCTATAGATTCTTTAACAACAACGAAATTATTAACCTTAATCAGCTATTGGAAAGCAGCGATGCAAAGGAAACACTT
Source organism: Clostridiales bacterium GWB2_37_7 (assembly GCA_001797185.1). Lineage (GTDB taxonomy): Bacteria > Bacillota > Clostridia > Lutisporales > Lutisporaceae > GWB2-37-7. Next base: position 30,386 of record MGOS01000121.1, on the reverse strand, counting down.
CGAGAGGTCTTTAGGCTTATGCACCGCTTGAAGCGTGTCATACTGGATCCGAATAGCAGTGAGGCCTTGGAAAACATATATTACAAACGCCATGTGGCGGTAGGAATACCCTCTATGTATGGGCAATATCTTGAGCCTAAGTTTGAAGCCCTCGGCTTGATGTTCAGACTGGAAAAGCTAGCCTCTAATTTAATGGAAAAGCTGGTGGAGGATATTAATCTTGATTATATCACAGCCAAAACATTACAAGATGTATATAATGTATTGCAATTTTTCCAAGAAGGTTTAGAACTGGATGGTATCGAAAATCAAGGCTTTAATTCGAACTTTCAGATGCTCAAATACAGCTTGACTTCTCCTAGCTTCTCCTTAGATCAATATATCAATATATTTCAATTTATGGCGCAAAACGTAAAGGAAATTATTAATGAGTACTTCCTCAGGGTGTATGATCAGTCACTTAAGATCGTAATAGTGCAGCTTAAAGGAGAAGACTTACCCGATGAAGAAGCAAAGGAAATTTATCTGAAGGCATCAGAAAACTTCTATAGGGAAATTCTATCCTCTGCATTTTTGATTCAGCAGTTGGACAATTATATATCAAATATCGTAAACAGCTTACGAAGCTTGGTAGACAATCATAGCAGTGACTTCATCAAAAATATGATGACCTACAATCCAGATCTGATGGTAAGCCCTTTGTACAAAACAACTGTTGATATTGACAATCAAGTGTTCTTGGGAGCAAAGGCATATTATCTGAAGAAGCTGAATTCTTACGGCTTCCCGATACCAACAGGCTTTGTGCTGACTACTGAGCTTTTTAGACACAAGGATACAATATTAAAGCATCCATATATGAATCAGGAGTTGGATAATTTAATCATGGAGCAGATTAGGGAAATGGAGAAAATTACAGGCTTTGAGTTTGGGAATCCTGCCAACCCGCTGATGCTTTCTGTGAGATCTGGAACAGCTATTTCTATGCCGGGAGCTATGAGTACATTTTTAAACATAGGTTTAAATGATGAAATAGTAGAGGCACTAAGTCATAAACCAAACTTCAGCTGGACTTCATGGGATTGCTATAGACGATTTATACAAAGCTGGGGTATGTCCTGCGGAATAAAGAGAGATATCTTTGACAGTATTATTATTGATTATAAGAAAAAGTATGGAGCGGAGCAGAAGATCCAGTTTACACCGGAGCAGATGAAAAATATTGCTTATGCTTATAAGAAGATACTAAAGGACTATGATATTCATATTGAAAAAGAACCCTTTAAGCAGCTTAAACAGGCAATCATAAGTGTAATTGAATCATGGTCCTCCCATAGAGCGAAATCCTATAGAGAGCATCTGCAGATTGCTGGAGAGTGGGGTACTGCCGTTATCGTACAAAAAATGGTCTTGGGAAATATAGCGCTTAACTCAGGAACGGGTGTGGTATTTACACATGACCCAAAACAAAATAAGCCAGGCGTTAATTTATATGGAGACTTTACACTATGTAGTCAAGGAGAGGATATTGTAGCTGGCTTGGTGCATACGCTTCCAGCTACGGAAATTCAGCGCAGTACCACGTATACCGATAGCCCGATGTCCTTACAAAGCTCACACCCTGCAATTTTTGGAAGGTTATTGGAGTTGTCGAACCAACTGATAGAGTTATATGGCTTTAATCATCAGGAAATTGAGTTTACTTTTGAATCAGAGCAGCCAGAGGATTTGTATATTTTGCAGACTAGGGATCAGAACATCAACAAGCAGGACAAAATCACTGTTTTTGATGCTGCTGTTGATGAAATGAAGTTGGTAGGTAGAGGTATAGGTATTGGTGGAGGTGCAATGAGTGGCTTGCTGGTCTTTGATTATAGTGATATCCAGTCCCTTAGAAAGGATAATCCAAAGGCTAAATTTATTATGGTGAGGCCGGATACTGTTCCTGATGACATACCTATGATATTCAAATGTGATGGCTTGATAACGGGTAAGGGGGGAGCGACTTCACATGCGGCAGTAACCGCTGTCAAGCTAGGAAAGGTATGCATTGTCAATTGCAAAGCCTTAAAAGTAAATGAGGACAAAAAAGAATGTAAAATCAACGGTGTCATGCTGAAATCTGGCGAAGCTATTTCTATAGACGGCAACCTAGGAAATATTTATTTAGGTAATTATGCAATTAAGCTTGTTTAATGCCAAGAGAAGCAGTATTTCTGCAAAATAGCAAGCTAATTTATGCTCGTTATAGCTTATTGAGCTTAATAAGCTATACTATATTTGAATTAATGTTCAAATGTGCTACAATATAGAGGTATTAAAATATTAAAGGGGTGCTAAGATGGAACCATCACTCAAAAACAAAAATCTGCTAGGTATAAACGGAATGGGAAGAATAGGCAAGCTAACATTCTGGAATCACTTAGTGGTAAGGCATTTTGACGGATATGTAATAAATGCAGGACGAGAAGTGGGTAGAAACCTTCATGATGTAATACATTTTTTAACAAACGATTCTACCTATGGATCACTGGATAGATTTTTATATGGATATACAGGCAAAAAGTGTGAAGTGAAAATTGTAAATGAAGCTGAAGGACTACTTGATTTTGATGGGTTGTCTGTAAAGATTCTAAGAAATGAAAGAAATCCAAAGAATATTAATTGGGCAAAAGAAAGCGTTAGGATCGTAGTTGAATGTACAGGAGCCTTTTTAGATCCGACAACTCCTGCTGACCATGCTAAAGGAAGCGCTAGAGGGCATTTAGAAGCTGGAGCAGAAAAAGTAATCGTAAGTGCTCCGTTTGCTATAAAGGATTCTTCAATGAGAATGCCTGAAGACAGCGGCTTGTTTGTATATGGAATAAATCATATGACTTATGATCCAACTAAGCATCATGTGTTATCCTCTGCCAGCTGTACTACAACAGGATTGGCACATATGATGAAGCCATTACTGGAAACAGAAGAGACATCACAGATTATTACTGCATCTATGTCCACAGTACATTCTGCTACAAATAATCAAGATATATTAGACGCAGTACCAGGTGCACATTCAAAGGATCTCCGCAAGAATAGAGCTGCTTTGAACAATATAATCCCAACAACAACAGGCGCTGCAAAGGCTTTAGAAGAGGTTTTGCCGCAAATAAAGGAATTTGGCTTTATGGCAGATTCAGTGCGTGTACCAACCAGTACAGTGTCGTTGATTGCATTAAATATTACCTTCAGAACGAAGCTATCTGAAACAGGTGAGCCTGTATTAAACAGAGAATTTATCAATAATATTTATAAAAAGGCTGCACAAGGAGCTCAAAAGGACCTATTGATTTTCAGTGAAGATCAGAATGTATCATCTGATTTCCAAGGATATAGAGCATCCTGTATAATCGAAGGGCATGAAACCCATACAAGAACAGGGTTTTTACAGTTAAATTCAGCTGTACTTCAAGAGTGTGGCATGACTAATGCAAAGGATGTTAGAATTCCTGTAACCCATGCCAAGATATTCGGTTGGTATGACAATGAATTCGGCAGCTATGTAAACAGCTTAGGAAAGCTTACTGTATATGTAGATAAAAATATGCTTTAATAGCATAATATTATAAATTTTCACTAGCAAAAAACTCTTCATGATTTGAGCAGCCCCTTGGGCTGCATTTTTTTTAGCTCTATGCTATAATTTTGTAAATAAATAAAAACCATTTCGGGGTTAACTTTTTAGGAGGTAGGTAAGTGAAGAAGAAACTTATTGTATGTATACTGCTTGCTTGTGTATTTATATTTGCAATGTGTAAACCTGATAATGGTGATAATACATTAGGGCCCATAATAAATCAGCAGCAGAAGCAAGCAGAATCAAATGAATCAGCATCGCAAGAAGTATTTCTCCAGAGCTTTGAATACTACCCCATAGACAAGATTGTAGAGAGTAGAATGATGGGGGTTTCATGGAAATATGGCAGTCCTGTTGATGTTGAGGATTTGTCCTATGTTAAGGTTTCTTACTGGGGCTTTGATGAAAAGCCGCATATTGGCGAGCTCATTGTTAATAAAATGGTAGCAAAGGATATTATAGAAATATTTGAGGTGCTGTATGAAGCACGGTTTCCAATAGATAAGATTAAGTTGATTGATGAGTACAATGCTGAGGATCTCAAATCCATGGCAGATAACAATACCTCAGCTTTTTGCTTTAGAGAAATAGAGGGCAAGCCGGGGCAGCTTTCCAAGCACAGCTATGGAGCAGCCATAGATATTAATCCTATACAGAATCCATATGTTTATAAGGATAAAATTTCTCCCATAGAAGGCAAAGAGTACGTAGATCGCAGCAAGGTTTCAAAGGGTATGATTGTGAAAGGGGATGCTTGCTATCAGGCATTCACAAGCAGGGGCTGGACTTGAGGCGGGGACTGGAAAAATGAAAAGGATTATCAGCATTTCCAGAAGAAGGTTGAAGTGCAGAAAAAATGAAGGCGCGCACATAGATGCGTCCTACAAATTTAACAGTAGCGGTAGCGTTGTATGGGCAGGTTTCTATGCCTGCCCGCAATAGTTCTTATAACAAGATTTATTGAAAGTTTTTTGCACTTGTTGCAAAAAACTACCCAAGGCGTTTCAACGAGGCAGGGGGATATATGCCCACCTCCTGTTGCTGAAATCGGAACCCGCTACTTATAGAAGTGGGGGACATATTTTTGCCTCGTTATATTTTAGTTCCCTGCTACAGATACATTATACAGCATTAAAGCTTTTGGACCTTTGTAGTACAAGGCTTGATGCAATTCCTTAGAAGTGCATTGCTGTTCTTCCTTGGATAAATACATGTTTGTCTGAAGCTTGTAGATATTTCCTGATATTGAGCCGCCGCATACGGCAACTCTTGATTTTCCGTCAAAGTGCCAGCCTAGCCTTATCTCACCGGCAAAATCGCCTGTCACCGAGTTTAGTGTAAAATCAGAGAAGGCAGCAATTTCTAGATAAGCCTCTGAATGCATCTCCGCTATTGACTTGCTTCCGCATGAAAATACCATATTGCCTATATTACCAGTAGGCTCTACATCCAGGTAATAGCAGTACTGTGTAGTACCCCAGTATTTTTGAAGGATTCCATCAAGAATTATATTTTGTGAAGATAAGACGAAGCCGTCTGCATCAATAGGTGAAGATGCCGGCGAGTTGCTTATGGCTGGGTCGAGCACCATATTGATTCGATCTCCTAGTATGCGATCTCCTTGTATACTTTCTTGAGGCTTTGAAGTGGATAGCTGTAGGTAAACAGATTGAGCATTGGATTGTGTGTAATAATGTTTAAGTAATTCTGCTACGGGCTCTCCTAGGAATATTACAGGAAGGCTCTCTAGCTGTGGAGTAGGGCGTGTCGCAGCTTTTTCTCTACTCATTTCCAACATTTCCTTAGAAGCACTTGTTAAAGACTCAGGCTGGAAGTCAGAAAACATAAGCTCCTTATACAGCTCAATTTCCTCTCCAGTGTCCTTCCAGGAGGTTATAAATTCTATGTGACCGACAAAGTCTATATAACTATAATCAACACCTCTTGAATTGACAATCCTGTTAAAGTTTTTGTTTAAGAAAATTTCTGCTGAATTGATATAGCCATTTTGGAAACGGTCTTCTTTATACAGTGCATCTTTAATTTTGGGCATCCATTCAACCAGAGGGGACATGTGAAACTGGCTGTCTAAAGACCCAATGATAATATTTGATGATATGGGCAGAGGGTAATATTGATTCTTAACATAAGAGGCAGAAAAAATTGCATCCTTTATAGCAGTGGTTATTTCTTCCTCGTTCATAGTAGGGTGAATATTTATGGTGGAGGATCCTCTATAATTGTTGCCGAATTCTTCAAAATCCTTATAAACTGTAATGCTTATATTATTGACTTTTTTTAATCTGGGCATATCTATATTGTTTCGAATGAAAAAAAGCTCATTGGCTTCTGTTTGTTTTTGAATTACTTTCCAATCGCTAATGCATTCATTTTTTAATATATTTATAATTCTATCCAACATTATCCCAACCTCGCTTTAGTTTTGATATAAGGTCCGCCATCGGAAGTTTTTACATATTCCTTATTGCCCTTGCCACACATGCCGGAACCGGCAATATCCATATCATCAGATACCATGCTGATATTTGAGAGCAGCTCAGGAACATAACCTGTCATAATGATGGGTGATACAATTTTTTCTGTTAGCATACCATTTCTAATTTCCACGCCCTTCAACAGCATACATTGTATGCCCCAGTTCTTTGGGTCCTCCATGCCGCTCTCCATATCAATCAGCATATAGCCAAATTCGATTGAAGCAATCATATCCTCTAGTTTGTCATTTCCACTTGCAATTATTGTATTGGTCATACGGGCGTAGGCCTTTTTCTCATAGGATTGCCTTTTGCCGTTTCCGGTGGGAGGAGTGCCTAACTTGAGCGCAGAGAGCACATCGGATATTCCGGTTTTTAATATTCCCTTATCTATTATAATAGTGTCCTTTCCAAACATACCTTCATCATCAAATAAATAGGAGGATACATGTGCGGCTGATTTTGATCCATCGTGCATCGTTACAAGCTCTGAAGCGACAGACTTGCCGATATATTCAACGGCTTTGGCGCGTCCCTTTACAAACACATCCATTTCAACACCATGACCAAAGGCCTCGTGGGCAATCAATCCTGTCACATGAGGGCTGCATATTACTTCATAGGTGCCGGGAATCATAGTTTCTGCTTCTAACATTTTTTCGCTTTCAATAGCAACTGCCTCTATATGAGGATATAGTTCGTCAATAATTTCAATGCCCTTTAAACCAGAGAATGTCTTAAAATAAAACTTGTTGTTTTGACCTTTGCGGCTCAGGGGCATTAAATAGCTTTGACTCCAAATATAGGATTGCTGCAGCTCTTTTTTTGTTGATAGGAAAAGCTTTGATATATGTACAATATCAAACCTAACTCTGTAATCAATAATATATGGAGATGCTTT
>MGOS01000121.1:0-23260 GCA_001797185.1 Clostridiales bacterium GWB2_37_7 | reverse complement strand
TAGAAAAACTGTTTAGATAAGCATCCAGCTTCGAGGATAGATATACTGAAAAATCATTAATGTGGTCTTTAGGCAATTCATTGAAGGAGAATTCGCTGTAGCCTATGCCGTTATATGCTCTTAAAACAAAGCCTCTCTCTGACCAAAAGGAATCATTAGAACTTATTGTGTTCTTGCTTACTGTATAGTTTTTACCTGTTGTATCACAGGCAAGGATAGATACATATTGATATTTTTCAGATAGCAGCTCAATGATTTTCTTTAGAATACTTTTTTGATCTGTAAGATATGTTGAAAACTTGACCTTCAAAATAGTCCCTCCTGTAAGAAATATATTATATATTAATCTAATTTTATCAATAATTGGTAGCTGATACAACTACTTAGTATGAAATATTCGATAAATATGAAAGTTTATTGGTGTGAAATATTGTTCATAAAAAAAAGCTCGATACACTCGAGCTTTATGGGCAATGATATCATATCATTTAATCTTAAATGTTTTGGATTTTCTTTTGTCATCATACATTCTTTGATCTGCGATTCTGAATAATGTGGGGATATCTGAAGCTTCATCTGGATAGGAGCATATGCCAAATCCAAAGGTTATATTCAATAAGTCTCTGTTATTATAATGAAAAGGTATATGGGAGAAATAACACTTAATGTCTTTCAGTAAGGCAATTACTTGATCATTGGTTCTATTTGAATATACCAATGCGAATTCATCGCCGCCAATCCTTCCGAAAATATCTGGTTTTTGTTCCATACTGGAGATATAATTGGTAAAGGTTACGATAAGCTTATCGCCTGCTTCATGGCCGTAGCTGTCATTTATCTGTTTTAGGTCATTCATGTCCAGCACTACTAGAGAATAACCTTGATTGTTCTTTTCGCACTCTTTATGAAGCACACGTATCTGTTCCTCACAATAAGACCTGTTACAAATATTGGTCATGCTGTCATAGTGCGAAAGATAGAGTATTTTCTCTAATAATTGGGCATTTTTAAGAGCGACCCCAATCTGTTCAGCAAAATATTTGATAATAGGTTTGTGTTCATCAATGAAAGCATTGCTGTTTTCTGTATTGTCAATATTTATGGTGCCATAAAACTGATTGTCAATGGAAATTGCACAGCTTATGCTGCACTTCAAATCAAAGCTTTTTGTATCCTTTAAAACATTGAACTTATCTTTGTTGAGCTTTGAATTAAATTTTTCTATTTCTGTTATGATCATGGGTTCATAAATATCTTCTACATGGTATTGGAAAATCTCGTTGAAATTGAATTTAAAGTCTTTCAAAGCCTCCATATCATAACCATACATTGCCTTGTACTCTAAATAGTCTTCGTTATAGAGCAGTATACTGCCTTTTTGTGCATTGGGTATGATCTCAATTGCTTTGTTCAAAATCAACTGCAAAATGCCGTGGATATCCCCAGAACGAAGTATTTCGCTGGTTATTTGAACAATTGCATTGGCAAATTTATTATTTTGATCTAACACCTTATTTGTATTCTTAAGCTGGCAAACCATTTCCAATTGGTGCTTTTGAGCAGACTTATAAAGATTTAGCATCTCTTCTAAGCTATGAGCTTGCTTCTGTGAAGGTAAATTATTATCTTCATCCATGGCCAACTCATTTATCATTTCCTTATAGCAATTATTTACTTCTGAAAACAATATTTTATAGGGTCGTAAGTAGTATTTATGTGAAAAATATATTGTAGCCGATAAAGTAAGAATCACCAACAGCAGAGATACGAAAGGATTATAGCTGCTGTCAAATAGGTTTCTATAAAAATAATCAATAAAGCTAATAAATAACAGTGCCAAAGCAAGCATTGAGTGTTTAATCAATGCAGATTTTACTTGCTTCATTTTATTGCCCCCCATTCGCACAATAGCATGTACTAATATAATAATATAGTATTTTCGACAAACATTTCAACAATTCTAGAAAATTTTGTATTTCGCAGCTTAGGGCTAGTGGATTGTTGACACTATGAAAAACTAATTATAAAATGTTTAAGGGATCTAAATGTTAGAAGTGAGCAATATCTAGAAGTTATTAATGTAAGATCAATTTAGTAGTAAATGGGGGTAACTATTGTGAAAAGTATTTTAAAAAAGATGCTGCCAAATAGTTATAGCGATGTAAACACACAAAACATGTATTATTTTTTAATGAATGGAATTTTATTTACTTTGGTGGTTAATCTTTATAAGCCTTTTGCCCAAAAACTATTATATAGACTGGGCGGTGTGGAAACGCATGTGTCATTATATAATTCATTGCCGGGACTTATTGCTTTATTTGGAATTATCCCCGGAGTAATATATATGTGTAAGACCATCAGCAAGAAGAAAACATTATCTGGAATATTTTTAATAAGTAGATTCTTTATACTGTTATATGCTTTTGTACCTTTCTTGCCAGGTCCTTTGCAGCCCATCTCCTTTGTGCTTATTACGGCTCTTATGAATTTTCCCGAAGCAGTTTCCGCTACGGCATTGCAGAGCTTTACCGCTGACGTATTTGGAGAACGAGAGAGAGCCAGAGCCATTACCAGTAAAAACAAGTTTACGACCTTTGCAAATTTCCTATCTTTGATTTTGCTGTCACAAATATTAAAGTTATTTGGCACCACAAATGAAAAAGCTATAATAATATATCAATGGTTCTTTGTGATAGCATTTATAATAGGATTGGTAGAGATATTTACTTTTAGAAGATTAAAGGAAACGATTCAAAATCCTCAAGCTTGTGTAAACTTGAAGCAGTCACTTAAGGAGGTTTTTGGCAATAAACCTTATTTGGAGTTTTTGGCATGCTCCTTAACCTTTCACTTAGGATGGCAAATGGGCTGGCCTTTATTTGGAATATATCAGATTGAGTATCTCAAAGCAGATGAGACTTGGTTAACGATATTAAGCGTGACATCCAGTATCGTTATGTTCTTTAGCTTTGGTTTTTGGAGCAGAAGGATAGAGAAAAAAGGAAACAATTATGCAGCCGCTTATGCTACATTGGGGATGGCCGCTACTCCGGTGCTTTATGTACTTTCAAATAATTTAATAGTATTGACCTTGGCAGGGTTGATTATGGGCTTCTTCACCGCCGGGACGACAACAGTACTGCGGAATTTCTTATTGGAGGTTTCACCGGAAAAAAACAGAATTATGTACGTTGCAGTTCATGCAACCTTGACAAATGTTACACTGTTTATTGGACCCTTGATAGGGAATGTCGTGTTAAAATCCAGCAATATTTATATTGCTTTATTGGTAACAGCATTGATGAGATTTATCGGGAGTGTTACCTTTATGAGAAAAAGAAGTATAAAAATAACTTCATGAAATAGAAGATGAGGTTATCAAAATCTGTTCAGCAGCGGAATATAGCGCACCCCTACTAAGACTCTCTGCTTCTCCACAGCATGAGTGAAGTGAATACATTGGCTATGCACACCTTGGGTATAAAAATAGCCATCAGCTTACGATACAGCTTGGAGTTGATGTCTTGGTTTTCAAAGTCAGTATTAATAGAGGCCAATCCCTTGATATCCAATTTCTCCAAATCCTCTAGCCTTGTACTGCGCAGTAGATTCTTCATAAGACCTTCGTTATTTGCTGCTGAGCTGCTAATTTTTACTGCAGTATAAGCTTTAAGAACCTCGCTAATAAGCTCATCCCAAGTGTATGCTGTCAACCTTTCAACACCGTATACCTCTGCTGCTATTTCAGCGGCTGCATAAATGATACTGGAGGATGTAAGCTTGCCGGTTATATACTTATAAAGAGTACGTAGGAGAGGATAATTAATGATGTTGTTTGCAGCTATGGAATTCGCTTTCAAGTCAAGCATGGAGTCTAATATGGCTAATTCTTGTAGTTGTAACGGAGCTGCAAGCTTATTATCGTCCTTTTCTTCTTTTATAAAGTATCTCTTGCCTTTATAAATGCCAAAGCGCTTTAAAGCATCAAAATAGCCTAATTTTATGCCATTTCTGCACATTGTTCCATCAAACTGCAAGGTGCCGCATAGAGGCTCGGAATTTTTAATATATATTACATTTAAGCCCTGCAGATTGACCTTACGGACCATTCCGATACCTGAGACATCAACGACGATGATATCCTTAATTTCCTTTTTAACCATTAATGAAATTGGTATGTTATCGTAAATACCGCCATCAACAAATCGTTTGTTGTTAATTACAAGTGGGCGAAAGCCAGGCAAGCATGAGCTTGCCAGAAGGTAGTCAATTAGTAGGCCTTCAGGGATTTCATTTTTAAAAACTGTGACAGGCTTAAAATCACTGAGTGAAAAAGCAACAAGACCAAAATCTATAGGAGATTGTCTAATCACAGTTTCATTTACATATTGAGTCAGCATTTTTCTAAGGGGTGTGATATCTAAGCCTTTGTTTTCAATTATTCTTTTGGCGCTGGATATCAGCTCCTTCAGGTTAAGCTGCTTACTATCCAGCAGAGTTGTAGTTTCAAGATCAATTACACTCTGCATATCTAAGTTGGTCCAAAGCTTATATGCAATATCAAAATCACCTTGTACCATGATTGCACCATTTAAAGCGCCTACAGAAGTGCCTACAACAGCTTTGATAGGGATATCAAGCTCGATTAAGGCCTTCCATACACCAATTTCATAGCAGCCTTTGGCACCGCCTCCGCCTAATACAAGCCCATATTGTATCATATAATACACCTCCTGCGTAAACTATATAATAAGATAAATATGTTGGCAAAAATTTTCTTTACAAATATATCTACTGAACTGTAGTATTGTCTTATACTTAATATTCTAATACTATCAGTATATATGACATAATAAAATATAGACCGGGGTGTTTCAATTGAATTTTAACTTAATTTCATTATTAGATTGGCTTTTCTTTATTAATTCTATTGTATTGATAGCAATAATTATACTGGAAAGAAGAAGTCCTGAAAAGACTATAGCTTGGTTCCTTGTTTTTATGCTTCTTCCACCCCTTGGCATTTTGCTTTATGTATTTATAGGGAGAAACTGGAAGAAACACAAGTTGAACAATAACTTTGCTAAATTTACAAAAGCCGTCGTAGATAATTTTATAGAAAAAACGAATCACAAGGAATTTAAGCCTTTGTTGGAGCTGCTGGCAAACAACAGTGATTCACCTGTTTTCGCCAACAACGAGGTTGAAGTATTCAACAATGGGTATGATAAGTTTGATGCCTTGAAGGCTGAATTGCAAAAGGCGGAGCATCACATTCATATGGAGTATTTTATAGTAAAAAATGACCATATAGGCAACGAAATAAAAGAAATATTAATACAAAAAGCAATGGCTGGAGTTCGGGTAATTTTTATAATTGACAGGGTCGGTTCCATAAAGCTCAAACAGCCATATATCAAAGAGCTGAAGGATGCAGGTGTGGATGTAATTTATTATTCATATTTCCTAGCGCCACTGCTGCGAAAGCTTAATACCCAGCTAAACTATAGAAATCATAGAAAAATTGTTGTCATTGATGGTAAGGTAGGTTTTCTGGGTGGCATGAATATAGGGGATGACTACTTGGGGAAGGGCAAACTAGGCTATTGGAGAGATACTCATATAATGGTAAAGGGAGACTTTGTTCTAGGTCTTCAAGCAGTGTTTCTTAATGACTATTTGCATATCAAGCGTACCAATGGGGGTAATAAGGCATTTTTGGGAGAAGCAGATAAATATTGTCCTGTAACTCCTGATAAAGGTCATACCATTATGCAGCTGGTTCAAAGTGGTCCTGATTCAGAATACCCATCCATCATGCAATGTGTTTTAAAAATGATCAGCATGGCACAAAAAACAATATGGATTACTACTCCATATTTTATACCTACTGAAAGTTTACAGGAAGCTTTAAAGGTTGCAGCTCTTGGCGGTGTGGAAATAAGGATACTTTTCCCTGGCAGGTTCGATCACTATATTGTATATCAGGCATCTCAGACCTATTTACGTGAGTTGATAAAATATGGCGCAAAGGTATATTTTTATGATAAAAAGGCCTTTGTACATTCAAAGGTGATAACAATAGATGGAGAGATCTGCAGTGTTGGTACTGCAAATATGGATATAAGAAGCTATATGCTTAATTATGAAGTAAATACAGTTATTTATGACGAGGAAATAACAGCCGGACTAGAAAGAGATTTTGAAGAGGATATTCAAAACAGCATACAGATTACCGAAGAATACTTTGACAAAATGCCTGCATATCAAAAATTTATACAGTCCCTGGCAAGGGTTTTATCATATCTGCTATAAATATCAAAAAGTGCTTCAAGCACTTTTTTTGTATCCCATTTGAGCACTTCGGCATATATTGTATAGAATACTTAATTTTATTCTATGTAATATTACAAAGAGGTGAGCGCGTTTGATAATACATGTAGTGAAGCCGGGAGAAAGCTTATATTCTATTGCAAATTTTTATGGAGCATCATCCAATAGAATTGCTTCAGAAAATGAGTTAACGGATCCAAACAAATTAGTTGTAGGACAATCACTTGTTATAACAGAAGGTACATCAAAGCATAAGGTACAGCAAGGTCAATCAATTTATGTAATTGCCAGCCAATATGGTGTGAGAGTCAGGGATATATTGGCAGCCAATCCAAACATCAATCCATCGCAATTAAGTGTAGGACAAATAATTAATATACCAATTAAAACTGAAAAAAGAGGTACGATTGAGGTAAATGGTTATGCATTTCCTAATATTGATATGGGAGTACTGCGTAAAACTCTCCCATATTTGACCTATTTGAGCATTTTCAGCTATGAGGTAAATGCTGATGGTACATTGAAACCTATAAACGATAAGCCTTTAATCGATGCCGCTAGGGCAGCTGGTGTTGCACCATTAATGGTAATAACAAATTTAAGTGAGGGCGGTTTCAGCAGCGATCTTGCAAAAACCATATTAACAGACAATGAAGTACAGGATAAACTTATTAATAATGTAATTGAAAACTTAAGAGCTAAGAATTATCGTGGCTTGGATGTAGACTTTGAATTTATATATCCGGAAAATAGAGAGGATTATAATAACTTCCTGCGAAAGGTTACAAGCAGACTTAGACCTTTGGGTTATACGGTGACTACTGCTGTAGCTCCGAAGACAGCTGCTGACCAAAAGGGATTATTGTACGAAGCTCATGACTACCCTGTACACGGAGCATTGGTAGATCACGTTATTATAATGACTTATGAATGGGGTTATACTTATGGTCCGCCACTGGCTGTTGCACCCGTAAATGAAGTAAGAAAAGTATTAAATTATGCGGTAACAGCGATCCCTAGAAATAAAATATTTATGGGTATTCCAAATTACGGATATGACTGGACGTTACCCTTTGTTCAGGGTTCAAGCGCGAAAACTGTCACCAACACAGGTGCTGTTGACTTAGCTGCCAGTGAAAATGCAGCAATTCAATACAACACAGTTTCTCAAGCACCCTATTTTAATTATTATGATGATAATAGAAAGCAGCATGTTGTATGGTTTGAGGATGCAAGAAGTATAGAGGCTAAGCTAGAGCTTGTTGATGAATATGATTTGGGTGGAGTAAGCTACTGGACCATTAACAGATACTTCCCTCAAAACTGGCTGGTATTAAGCTCTATGTATGATATAGCTAAGGTATAGCAGCTGCTGATATATGTAAATCAGTTATTGTAAGCTAAAGATCTTTCTGTTATTATTACTATTGTAGTGAACAGAAGGATCTTTGTTTATTATAGAAATTTACAAAGATTGAGATAATATTATATACAGTAAATATGGAGGAGATATGATGAAGAGTTACAGTGGAAAATCAAAATCATTGGCTGGTTTGGGGATTGCGATAGTAGTTCTGACGGCTATAATACTTGGTATTCTAATAAAAGTTGGAGTTACCGGAATTGTAGTAGTTGTATCAGCTCTTTTAGCATTGGTCATATCCTTTTTGTATAAAGGTATGATTGTAAAAATTAAGGTAGATAAAGAGAAAGTAGTGATTTATAAGCCACTTAGTAAGAAAACAATCAAGTTTTGTAATATAGCTTTTTGTATGGTACATGGTATAGACGAAACGAATTCTATCATTTATGCTTTTGTTAAAAAGAAGTTTGGTAGCAAGACTGGAGTAAAAGGAATTAAGCAAACAATATCCTTTGAAGAGGTTGTAAAAATAATAAGTAAAACGGACGAATATAATGATTTGGATATAAATTTCAACATGTCAGAAAAAATCCCGGTTTCCCTTGTAGAAAATACTGAAGAGTTGAAAAGAGATATACTTACAACTCTAAGCGGATATCAGAATAAGATAATAAATAATATTTTATAAAATCATTAAATGAAGAAATTAAAATCCCGCTGGATTAATCCAACGGGATTTTTAATTTCAATTAAGCAGAGATGTTCTTTGAACCTTTAACTTTTGGTCCTATATATTCTGGAGCAGATGGATCATTTTCAAGCTTCATCATTGTGATTCCAGTGAATCCAAATATGACTGAAACTACTGGATTAACAAGGTTCAAGAATGCATATGGTATATATTCAACTGTTGGTACGCCTAAGTAAGTTGAAATTGTAGCACCACATGTGTTCCAAGGAACAAGTACTGAAGTCAATGTTCCCGCGTCTTCTAATATTCTTGAAAGATTTCTTGGAGCTAAGCCTCTGTTGCGGAATTCATCCTTGTACATTTTACCTGGAAGAACTATTGAAAGGTATTGATCACCTGCTAATATGTTAGTGAAAATACAAGTAACAACTGTTGCTAAAACCAATGAACCTGTGCTTTTTGCATAGCTTAATACTCTTTTTGCTATAACTTCCAGCATACCTGTTTTTTCAAGTATACCACCAAAAGTTAATGCACTCAAAATAAGGGAAATTGTCCACATCATGCTTTGCAAACCGCCTCTTGAAAGCAAGTCGTCCAGTATTGCATTGCCTGTTTCTAATGTGAAACCGTTTTGCATAGCATCGAATACTTGTCCAACGGAAGCACCTTGGAAGATCATTGCGGCAGCGCCACCGAGCAAGGTACCTATGAATAATCCTGGTATAGCAGGAACCTTCATAGCAACCATTACGATAACAATAATTGGTACAAGCAATAGTAGTGGGTTAATATTAAAGTTTTGGTTCATAAGGTCAAGTATTTCATTGATTGCAACTTTATCAAGAGCCTGACCTGCGAAACGGAGGCCTAAAATGATAAAGCCGGCAGCTGCAATAACATAGCTTACGCCTGTAGTATAAATCATATGTCTAACGTGGTCAAACAGCTTTGCCCCTGCCATTGCTGGAGAGAGGTTGGTAGTGTCAGAAAGTGGTGACATTTTGTCTCCGAAATAAGCACCTGAAACAACTGCACCTGCAGTCATTCCGGCAGGAATGCCGAGACCTGCACCAACGCCCATAAGCGCTATACCTACTGTACCTGCAGTTGTCCATGAGCTACCTGTAGCAAGTGCTACTACAGAACAAAGTATAAGTGTAGCAAATAGGAATATACCAGGTGTAAGTACTTGTAATCCGTAGTAAATTAAAGTTGGAACTATACCGCCTTGTATCCAAGTACCTATAATCATACCGATAATTGCTAGAATAATAATTGCTTGCATTGTGCCTGCGATACTGGATATAATACCTTCTTCAATTTCAGCCCAAGCATAACCAAGTCTGTAAACTGATACAATAACTGCAATAGTTGATCCTAATATCAACGGGATATGAATTTCACCTTGTACCCCGAAGAAAGGAAGAATGGTGTACATTAGGAGTGCAACTGTACCTACTACAGGTATCAGTGCTTCCCACAGCTTGGCTTCTCTTTTCTTTTTAATTTTTGTTGTCATTAAAGTACCCCCTTCATTTATCTTTTTTAATATAGCAATGATAATTAATAAATAAATGTCTAAATTTATAAATATACTTCTAGACATACTTATTGAAAAATTATACCAGCTATAATAAAAACAGTTAAGAAAAATATAACACAAAACCAGTAGAAATGGTACGATAAATTGTTACAAAAATGTAAATAAATTGAATATATTTATTGGTGTAAATAATCTCACTTATAGAATATATTTCAAGAATATCAGTGACGCATTGCGGTTGCTAGTTTCTAATATTAATGTGATATAATATTAAATATTCAAAATTTTTTTATTATTTACAAATAAAATGCAATAAAACATGATCTTGCTTATTATAATAGAAAACTAAATTCTATATAACGAGGCAAAAATATGTCCCTCACTACATAAGTGGCGAGTTCCGATTCCATCAACAGGAGGTGGGCAAATATACCCCTGCCTCGTTGAAACGCCTTGGGTAGTTTTTTTTGCAGCAAGTGCAAAAAAACTTTCAATAAATCTTGTTATAAGTAATTTATATAAAAGCAATAAATGGGAAGATTAATATATGTTATCATAAAAAATGTTGTTGATTTTAACAATGTCATAAAGGATATTTTTGGATTGCATAGAATAACAATATATTATAATAAAATGATAAAAGAAATTTGAATTATTTAAATATAGGGAGGAAATTTAATGAATTTAATTGAGTATTTACAACAACAAAACACCATTCCAAGAAATAAGGCTGATAAGTTTATCAAGCTTTTGGAGAAATATGATGAGAACGATGTTCTATATGAAGCAGCTATAAATGACATTGATCTTACTAATGAAGAATATGAAGAGCTATTTGTTGAGCTGGAAAAAGAAAGCTATGTTGATTCAATTTTCATCATTCAATGTCCATTCTGTGATTCCTTAGGAAATACATATGTAGAAAAATTCGATATTCCAGAAACAGATGAATGCAGATTCTGCGAGACTGAATTTAATCATAGAGAAAATTATATCACTGCTTATAGAATATATTTTAACTATAAAAAGAAAGTTGATATATTGACAGACCTTGGCGAGAAAATCAATTATAATCAGGATAGGATTTTTGAAATCAGTGACGAGATTAGAGAGCTGGAAGATAAAAGAAAAGCTATACAGCTGGAGAATATCAAGTTTGCTACTTTAAGAAATGAGCTTTTGGTTGATAAGAGCGAGAGTAAAATGTACAACAAGGTAGCAGATAAATATAAGGACAAAAAAGTGAAGTATATCGGAACTCTATTATATATGAAAAAATGTGTTATTACATGCCTGGAGTGTGATGAGGTATATGAATTGTTCCAAATAGATGATAATTATATTGGAGTATGCTCTATGTGCCAAAAAGAAATAGGAATTAATTTTAAATAATAGGCATTAAAATAGACGACGGATACCGTCGTCTATTTTAATGGGGTAGAATTTGATGGATAGTATTTGGGACTACCAATTATAGCATATTCCCAAAGCTTTTGGACCTAAATGTGCACCAACAACAGGACCAAGTTCACTTATAGCGATTTCTGCTTCAGGAAACTTTAAATTCAAAATGCTTTGTACTTCTGCAGCTTCTTCTATGTTTTGTATTTGGGCAATACTGATGCTTTTTACATTTTGTGGTATGTTTGAAATCATAGCTTCAATGGCCTTGTTCTTGCCTCGCACCTTATCTATTGGTTCAAGCTTACCATCTATTAATGCAATAATGGGTTTGATATTAAGCAGGGTTCCGATAAACGCTTGTGTTGTGCTTAAGCGTCCACCTCTTTTGAGATACTCCAAAGTTCCTACTGTAATGTTGATGCCCGTATTTTTCTTTTCTTTATTTATAATATTGACTATTTCATCGCCTGATTTTCCTTCAATACTTAATTTGTTTGCCAGTTCTACAAGGAATTTTAGATTGGGACCGCAGGTTTCAGAGTCAACTACTTTTATTTTATCAGTTTCCAACATATGTGCCGCTGCCATAGCGCTGTTATATGTACCGCTAAGCTTGGAGGAAAGTACAATTGCAACGATTTCAGTATCTGCATCTAAAGCAGGCTTAAATACATCATAAAAAGCTTGTATAGATGGTTGAGAGGTTGTCGGAAAGTCTTGAGATTCCTTCAGTTTTTTATAGAATTCATCGAATTCTCCCGGATAGCCTTCCTTGGTTCCTTCGCCTTGAAATATTACGGATAAGGGTACCGAGCCGATATTATTTGCACTCAAATATTCTCTAGTTATATAAGAAGTACTGTCAGTTACAATTTTTACCCTTGGCATAGTTATCCCCCCTAAAAATATATTATATGAATATTATACCAGGTGCTAATATCACGTGTAAATAAAGTTTTGTATGCCCTATAAAAGTTTACACAAGGATAAATAGAAAAAATTTTGCAAAATACCCCTAAATTTGATTTTTAAACTCGAAATATATAACATCAAACGAATGGGGAGTGGAAAAAATGAAAAAGATATTAGCAATAGTAATAACATTAAGCATGGTGTTGTCAGTACCAGTGTTCGCTGATACAAACCCACCGGCACAAACGACAACAGTAGAAGAAACAAATACAACACAGCCAACTCCGGAAGCAACAACGACAGAAACGACAACAGCTATTGAGACGACAGTAACAACTGAGGCAGCACAAACAGCTCAGACTGAAGTAACTACAACTGCTGAGGCAGGAATTACACCAGACAGCATATTATATTCACTGGACAAGCTAATGGAAAAAATCCAGCTTGCTTTGATAACAGATGCTGTTGACGAGGCAGAAGCACTTGCAAAAATTGCGCAAGAAAGATTGGCAGAAAGCAATGCAATGGTTGATAAGGCTGATGTAGAGCTTACTCAAAAAGCTTTGGAAGAATACAAAGATAATCTGGAACAAGCAGTAAAGCTAATTGAGTCAGCGATGGAAGATGGCAAACAGGTCGCTGCAGTAATGGAAGATATTAAGGATGCAAATCTTAATGATGCTGCTGTAATAGAGATAATATTGGATAGCGTTCCTGAAGAATTTAGAGCTGAAATAAAGACAGGATTAGAAGATCTTGCAGCAGCAACAGAGGCGACTACTGAAACAGCACAAGTGATAGAAGATATCGAAGAAGAAGAAAATAGCATTAAGCAAGAAATTACAAATAAAGTGATAGAAGAAAAGATACAAGATGCAGCATTAATCACAAAAATTAATGAAGCAGGTTTGAGCACAAGACAAATTATCGCTATGATGTCATTGGCAGAACAGGCAGATAAGCCTCTTGCTGAAGTAATTGATTTATTCCTTCAAAATGAGATGGGCATTGGATCCACTGCAAAAGAGTTGGGTTTAACAACAAAGGATGCACTTAAAGGTATCAACGGTTCCTTTAAAGACACAAAAGCAACTATAAAGAATGCTTTTAAAGAAGCTATTAAGTTAGTTGAAGAAGAAGACCAAGAAGAAGTAGAAGCCATCGTTAATAGCAGTCTTGCAGGTCAAGAAGAGGTAGTACAAGCAAGTGCTACAACAGAAGAAATAAAGGCTGCAAAAGAGAAACTTGAAAAGGTAGTTAAGGAAGCTAAAGCACAGCTAGAAGTAATAGCTGAAAACAAAGCAGAAAGAGCTATCGAAAAAGCAGAAAAAGAAATTGAAAAGGTATTAGAAAAAGCCGAAAAGGAAGTTGAAAAGGCAATTGATAAAGCTGAGAAAGCTAAATACGAAGCCGTAGAAGCAGATGACGATGACTCAGAAGATGCAATTGACAATGATGATGATTCAGACGATGATGAAGATAAAGAAAAAGACAATGACGATGAAGAAGATGATAATGTTGATACAAAAGACAGCCAAAAGGGAGAAAAAGGAAAATCAAATAAGAAAAATTAGTTATTAACAACTGTGCTCCGAAAGGAGCCTTTTGTTTTTTAGGGCTATATGCGGTGATTTGGGCATGTTATAATTTAGTTTATAGGTATGTGATAGCATAGAAGGGCGGAATCAAATAATATGGTTGAGCAACTAAAATTAAAAGCTAAGGCGATGAAGCAGGAATTAACGGCGCTGTATCTGGCTTACAAGGATTCATCGGTTCCCTGGTATGCGAAGCTATTTACAGCAATAGTAATAGGGTATGCTATCAGTCCCATTGATCTTATACCGGATTTTATTCCTGTATTGGGATATTTGGATGATCTGATACTTATTCCTGCGGGAATAGCCTTGGCGCTGAAAATGATACCAAAGGATGTAATGACAGAATGTAGAATACAGGCGGCAGAAATGGACAAAGCATCATTAGGCAAGGGGTGGATAGCTGCAGTTCTGATTGTAATTCTGTGGATTTTACTTATTTGGATAATGATTAGGAGAATGATATAAGTAAGAAAAGGGTAGACTCTAACATCTACCCTTTTCTTACTTATATCTTCTTGCACCCAAATATCTGGATTTGTAATAGCTTGAGTCTAAAGCTGTTATTATAACCCCACCGCCACTGGAGCTGGCATGTATGAATTTGTTGTCTCCTACGTATATCCCTACATGGCTGGCACCCTTTGTGTAAGTGGTGAAGAATACTGCATCACCTGGCTGTAAATCAGCTTTGGCAACCTTGCTGCCCGCACTGAACTGATCGTCCGCTCCGTGTCCCAGACTAATGCCGAAATTCTTGAAAACATACATTACATATCCGGAACAATCAAAGCTTTTGCCACTAGAGGAACCCCATTTGTAAGGCACCCCCAGAAACTTCTTTGCATAGGCTGCAATTTTACTGCCTGCCTCATGTTCTGAATTGCTTCGGCTTGTGGCCTGTGCAGAGGAACCTATAGTTAACTTTAGTAATGTTGCTTTATCAACTATTCCTGTTGCTTCAAGACTATTGGTAGTTTGGAATTTAACCACAGCTTCCTTGGTTGCATCATCATAAGTTGATGTGGGTTCAACTGTATACAGCTTTAGCTGTTGAAGGTATTGTTGTACTTGTTTTACCAATTCGCCGGTATCACCTGCTTGTAACTGCGTAAAGCTCTCAGGAATTAATTTCTTTTGTTTTACTTTAATATCAATCGCAGCTAAGGTCTGTTTCCCAGCTGCACCATCGGCTGCTAAATCGACACTCTGTTGGAACCTGACTACTGCTTCTTCTGTCTTACTGCCAAAGTAGTTTGTAAAACTATTTTCATTGAAAAAGCCAAGCTCACTTAATTTCTGCTGTAATTCTATAACGTCAGTATGTGTCATGCCATTTTTTAGTGTGGCATTACCGAAGTCTGCATATATACTGCTTGGCATAAGGATGAAGGCGATCATTATCACTAGGTATATCAAGTGTTTTATATTATCCTTCAATAACTACACCCCCGTTATATAGTAATTTGTGACTATTCCAGATTTATACATTAAAAGCAGATTATACTATTATTATACACCACTTGTCCCCAAAATTAAATAAGTTTTTAGCAATTAGTGCAGAATAGCAGCCTATTCTTCGTTTTCAGCCTCCCTTTGATACTTAGCCTTATTACCTTCAATTATTGGTAAAATTCTATGTATTTCATCGGTGTGCAGTTTTATCAATTGATTAAGTTTTTCTTCCATTTCCATTCGGTTATCAACATACTTAAACTTAAATATCCATCTTGGATTGAACTCTCCTGATCCGTCCAATATTTCTTCTACCAAACCCTCGAATAATTCTTCAGTGTATAAATCGTAGACACCATAATACTGCCAATCCTCGACATCTTGCGTTGTAAGAATAAGATATATAAAGGGCTCTTCTTCCTCCATTAAATATGCACTCTCTATAAGCTCCATACCCTCTCTCAAAGTATAGGAGTCGATTGTTTCCGTTAATATTTTGCTCTCGCTATCACGCTGCATTAGAACTAGTACATTGTAATTATCCAAGATAAATCCTCCTCTGAAGTGTTATAATAGTCTCGTGTATTTAATTAATTTTACCCATAATAATATTTTAATGCAAGGGTATATAGATATGTCGTGAAAAAGATTTATCATTACAAAATCAGTTGAAGCGTCTGATTTTGTATTATCAAATATGTACTTTCCACGACATATGAATTGCGGAAAATGTTTCGCACTATTTGAAACCAATGTAAAATGTTTAGTGCGAAACATATAGATAGGATGGTATAAAATGAAGATAAATAATGAAGTGGTTCAAGGAAACTTCATAAAACGTTTGAACAGGTTTGAGGCAATCGTCGATATAAATGGTGAAGAAATCCTTGTACATGTTCCAAATACCGGACGTTGCAGAGAGCTCTTCTTAGAGGGGGTACCGGTATTACTGGAAAGAAGAGCTGGAAAGCACAGAAAAACTGCCCATGAGCTGATTATGGTATATAAGGACCATAGGCTTGTTTCAGTTGACTCACAGCTTCCGAATAAGCTTGCTGATGAGGCAATAAGAAACAAAATGATGAAGGAATTTCAGGATTATGATTATATAAAAAGAGAAGCAGTTTTCGGAGACAGCAGGTTTGATCT
This sequence comes from Clostridiales bacterium GWB2_37_7, assembly GCA_001797185.1. Lineage (GTDB taxonomy): Bacteria > Bacillota > Clostridia > Lutisporales > Lutisporaceae > GWB2-37-7. The sequence continues at coordinate 6,806 of MGOS01000121.1, read as the reverse complement.
ATACTTAGAGAAAAAGGATGAAAGGGCTTTTGTGGAGATAAAGGGTGTGACGCTAGAGATTGATGGCGTTGCCACCTTTCCTGATGCACCCACTGAGAGAGGGACAAAGCATATCTATGAATTGATCAATGCAAAAGAACAAGGCTACAGGGCTTGTGTATTGTTTGTTGTGCAATTGGACTTTGCAGAATATTTTACACCTAATTCGATGATGGACCCTAAATTTGGTGAAGCCTTGAGATCAGCGAAGACTGTTGGGGTTGAGATATATGCATACAGCTGTCACGTTAGAGCAGATGAGGTATATCTGTACAAGCCTATGGAGGTACGATTATAGGAGCTGTGTTTAATTGGTGATTTTATGCTACAATAATAATTGCAAATGATTCCAAGGAGGGATAAATATGGTGTATAAATATATACTTTTTGATTTAGATGGTACCTTGCTCGATACGAACCAGCTGATCATAGATTCCTTTAAGCATACCTATAAGCTTCATATCCATCGAGAGATAGAAGAAAAAGAAATAATTCAATATTTTGGAGAACCACTAATTACAACACTTCGCAGGTATTCACCGGATAAAGCGGAAGAGTTGTATGATACCTTTATCAAATATAATGAAAGCATACATGATAACAGTGTGTCGTTATGCTGCAACATCCAAGCTGCACTAGAGCAGTTGAAAGAAATGGGCTGCATCATGGCGGTTGTGACCTCCAAAAGATCTAGAATGGCATACAGAGGATTAGAATTGTTCGATATATTAAAGTATTTTTCTGCTGTGATATCAGTTGATGATACAACGAACCATAAACCACATCCGGAGCCAGTGCTGAAAGCGTTGAAGAAGCTAGGTGCACAAGCTGATGAAGCCATAATGATAGGAGATAGCGTTTTTGATATTCAATGTGCTCACAATGCTGGTGTAAAGGCAATAAAGGTAAGCTGGGGAGTTGCTTTAGGGCATCAGGACGAGGAAACACCGGACTACATGGTAAATGATGCTTTGGAAATTGTAGATATTGTTAGAGGATAAGCAGCAGCTCTGTTGCCCTTTTGTTTTGATATGACGGCAGAAGGTTTTTTTACATAATTAATGAATATATCAAAATATAGTAAATAGAAGGAGTGATAAAAATGAGATGCCCAAAATGTAACCTTGACATAGATGAAAATATTATGTCCTGCCCAATGTGTCAGACTAAGCTGCTAGAGCAGCTGCAGGAAGAAAAGAGCGAAAAGGAAGGAACTGTTGGAACTGCTTTGCTTCTGACGGCTAAAGATGAGATCCAGGCAAATATTGTAGAGTCATTATTAAAGGCTTATGGAATACCCCTAAGTAGAAAGTACAAGGGTAATGACACCTTTGGAAAGATCGTATTAGGTTTAACTGTAAATGGGATCGATTTATATGTTCCCAAAAGTGCATTTGAAGAAGCAAAAGGAATAATAGAGAATGAACTTCCTGAGGAACAGGAAGCAGAATTCGAGGAAGCTTTAGAAATAGAAGCAATGAAGGAAAAATATGAAGATAGAAGAAGATCCAGAGCGTGGATAGCTATACTGTTTTTTGTTCCGGGGATCCTAATATTAATAGGGGTAGCAATCTATTGGATCATTAGCCTACTGTTTTAAAGCTATAAATTTAATAAAAGTTGCATTAAATAAAAGCTAAGAAAGGAGCTGAAATTTATGCTTAAGCATAAGTGTCCAAAGTGCAGTCACGAATTGGGATATAAATGGAATATAAGTCTGTACGCAAAAGGCTATCAATGCGCAAAGTGCAAGACCAAGCTGGGAACGACCTTATACTTAACCTTGGCAATGTTTTTGACTTTTTTAACCGGCTTAACCTTAACTGATTACATTGCACCAAAGTTAAGCTTTTATGATAAGTATCCTGAAATAACCAAGAGCATTATGAATTTACTATTGGTAGCAGCTGTTTGGTTTATTGTTTCCTTAGTGATGCCAAGAATGATAAAAATTAAAGAGAAGAAGTAAAATAGATGTTGTACTATATTAGTGGTAATAGCTGTTATAGCATTTATCATTTGGGACGGCAGCAAGATTACTAAAATATAACGAGGCAAAAGTATATCCCCCTGCCTCGTTGAAACGCCTTGGGTAGTTTTTTGCAACAAGTGCAAAAAACTTTCAATAAATCTTGTTATATAAATTAGGATTGGTGTGATGGTTATGGATGCAAAAGGAGATTTTAACGAACAGGTGTGGAATGAGGAAACATATGATGCTTGGGTTGAACGATTCGGAACCCCAAATGCAGCAGGGATGAAGCTGAAAAATAATCCTGAGACTAAGCTTTATCCTATATTGCAGTATTTTGGTGACGTAAAAGGTAAAAAAATTATGAACCTAATGGGTTCTAATGGTGTAAAGGCAGTTGCCTTGTCCTTGCTGGGAGCGGAAGCAGCAGTAATAGATATTTCTCAGGGCAATGCAAAATATGCCAAGGAGTTGGCGGTAGAAGCGGGAGTTGCTATTAAGTATATTGTTTCTGATGTACTTGATATACCAAAGGAAGAGCGAAAGCCTCAATATGATATTGTTTTTGCAGAGTTGGGGATCGTGCATTATTTTACAGATTTGAAACCCTTCTTTGAGACAGCCTTTAGTTTGCTTAAAAATGGCGGACGATTTGTGTTTCGAGATTTTCATCCTATATCCACCAAGCTTATATCCTCAAGAGGCTCCACTGCTAAAGTACGCAAGCATAAGGTGGATGGAGATTATTTTGATACAACATTGGAGGAAAAAGAAGTATCCTATGCGAAATATCTTCCTGAGGGAATAGTCAATGATACAAGGATCGTTCACTGGAGACGTTGGACCTTAGGAGAAGTAGTTACAGCGGTAGCACAAGCCGGGCTTACCATTAAGCTGCTACAGGAAGAACCCAATCTGTCCTCGGAGGTTTTTGATAAGGGCATACCTAAGACCTATACCATAGTTGCCGATAAAATATTAGGATAATCATATACCACTTCACCGCATATTTAATATCAAATAAAAGTAGGGGCAGCTGCCCACAGCTGCCCACTTGCTTATCTCATCTTATTCAGCTTCTTTTCAAACCATGCAACGGATAAATACATCAAAGCCGCTGCAACTGCCAAAATCAGTACGCTTGTCATAACCAAGTCCATTTTGAACACTTGACCGCCATAAATTATCAAATATCCTAGTCCCGCTTTTGATACCAGAAATTCTCCTACAATTACACCTACCAAGGATAAACCTACGTTTATTTTTAACACAGATATTATGGAAGGTATGCTTGAAGGCAATACCACCTTGGTTAAAACCTGAGACTTGGTTGCTCCAAGAGTCCAAAGCAGCTTAACCTTGTCTTCATCACAGGATTCAAAGGCTAAATACACATTCAAAATTGTTACAATTATAGAAATCAACAGAGCCATAGCGATTATAGAGCTGGCGGTACCGCCTATCCATACCAGAATAATTGGGCCAAGGGCTGTTTTGGGAAGTGCATTCAATACTACCAAGTAAGGGTCTAGTACCTTAGCTACAAAGTCTGACCACCATAGAATAATTGCAATGATTGTACCCAAAATTGTACCTGATAGAAATCCTACTATCGTTTCAAAAATGGTGATGCCGGTATGCGTAAATATCGACCCGTCTGCTGTAAGCTTAACTAGGGTTTTAAATACTCTTGAGGGTTGACTCATAATAAATGGGTCTATCCATTTGAAATATGCAGCGATTTCCCACAGTGCAAAAAAAAGCACCAGCAGAGAAATCTGCGAAACAGCGATGCTTGTTCTGCGTACCTTGTACTTTTTTATATAAGCTTGATGTTCTTTTGATATTTCATTGCTATACATGTACGTCCAGCTCCTTCCATATTTCATTGAAATAATGTCTAAACTCAGGAGCTTCTCTGCATGAAATGGGTGTTTTTATGTTGCATGTAAGATGAATTTCATGAATGTTTTTAATTTCTGCAGGTCTTTGGGTCAAAACGATAATCCTATCTGAGGAAGCGACTGCCTCTGCAATGTCATGTGTGACAAAAATAGCAGTTTTCCTCTCTTTTTTAATAATTAACCATATTTCTTCTGATATTGCTAAACGAGTTTGATAATCCAATGCGGAGAAGGGTTCGTCTAACAGCAGTATATCTGGATTTGTAGCTAAAGTTCGTATCAAAGCTGCCCGTTGTCTCATACCACCGGACAGTTGTTTTGGATAATGATGCTTGAAGTCCGCAAGTCCATATTCATCAAGAAGATGCTCAACATAAGCCTGAGATTTTTTGTTTAATTTCTTCTGAATTTCCAGTCCCAAGGTGGCATTCTTGATAATTGTTCTCCAGCCAAAAAGATGATCTTTTTGAAGCATATATCCTAAATTGCTTGAAGGTCCTGTTACAGGTTCACCATTAACCAAAATACTGCCGGAGGTAGGCTTCAGTATACCGGAAATCAAGGAAAGCAAGGTTGATTTGCCGCAGCCGCTGGGGCCTACAATACTCACAAACTCACCATTGTTGATATCCAGTGACAGATTTCTGATGGCTTTTGTCTCACCACTTAAAGTATGGTAGTTCATAGACACGTTCTTTAATTCCACTACCTTATCCACCATCATACCTCCTTAAACTCATATATAACATATTATTCGGTAGGAATATTAATGGTGAATGTATTTGAAAAATGCAGTTGGAAAATGTATATTGTATATATAGCGAAGAACAACACTATTTTAAAGAGGTGTTTTATGAAAGCGTACATAAATGCAAAAATATATACTATGGATATTGAATGTCCTGAGGCAAGCTATTTAATTGTGAATGAGAGTAGAATTATCGAGACAGGGTGTAGCTTTGATGACAGTTCATATAGAAGCAGGTTAACAATTGAAGATATTATAGATTTAGAAGGCAGAGTTGTTGTTCCGAGCTTTTGGGAATCACACCTGCATATAGTTGATGGGTTAAGAAGCTTAGAGGAACTAAACCTTCGCAGTATAAGCAGCTTGGAAGAGCTGGAGAAGGCTATAGCAAGCTATGTCGATAGAATTGGTGTAAATGAATGGGTAATTGGTCATGGCTGGGATGAAGAAAAGCTCTTTGGCGGCAAATTTCCTGATAGACAGCTGCTTGATAAGCTGCATAGTGAGCATCCTGTGATGCTTATAAGAATGGATGGGCATTCTCTTTGTTTAAATACCAAGGCAATCGATATGATGCAGATTGAAAGACTGCAGGCAAGCAGTGAGATATCTTTAGACAATGAAGGAATTCCTACAGGCATGCTATTTGAAAATGCTGCCAATGAGGTGATGCAAAATATAGTGAAAAGCTTTTCGGAGGAATATATTGAAAAACTAGTACTTAGAGCGCAGGAGCTTTTCTTGCAAAATGGAATTTCCTCTGTAAACGATATTTGTACTTTCTATGGCAGGTACTTTGATATATATAGAAAGCTGCAAAAAAGCGGTAAGCTAAAAATGAGAATTACCACGGCACCTTATGGTATAGATGTGGAGTCCTTAGAGGAGTTTGATGCCAGAAAATGCGACGAAACGGATGTCCTGCGAATTGCAGCACCTAAGCTTTTTATGGATGGAAGCTTTGGTTCTAGAACTGCACTTTTATCTGAGGCATATGCAGATGCAACGGGAAGCTATGGACTTCAGCTTATAGAAAGAGAGCAGCTAAAGGAAGTCATCTTACAAAATGAAACCTTAAACCAGCCAATAACGATACATGCTATCGGTGACAAGGCAGTAAATATTGTTTTGGATTGTATAGAGCAAACAAGAGTCCATAACCATAGAGATATTAGAAATAGAATAGAGCATATTCAAATTGTACAAGATTATGATGTTGATCGGTTTAAAGCACTGGATGTAACGGCATCCTTCCAGCCAGTTTTTCTTTATGAAGAAGAGCTAACCTTGGCAAGATTAGGACAAGAGCGCTTTCCTATGATCTATAGATTCAAAAGCTTTCTTGACAGAGGTGCAAATGTTGTTCTAAACAGCGACTTCCCCTATGGAGGTGGTACCATGCCCCTTAAGCTGGACAACAGCAAGTATATAGGGTTTGAACCAATACTGGGAATGCATGCAGCCTGTTATAAGCAGCTTAATCCCCCGGAGAGCATTGAGCCAATGCAGGCTTTGCAGTGCTACACAAGCAATGCGGCCTTTGTCAACTATAGGGAAAAGGAATTGGGAAAATTAAAGAAAGATTATTTTGCTGATTTTATTGTACTTTCTGCAGATATCTTAATATGCAGCCCGGAAGAGCTGCTTAGAACAGAGGTAATATATACATTTATAAATGGTGAGCTTGTATATCAAAAGTAGCAGATTTGGGCAGGCTTTATAACCTGCCCAAATCTGTTATTTCATACTTATTGCACTGTGAGGACAGGCGTTTACACACTTGCCGCAGCCGATACATTTATCCTTATCAATTTGTATTTTACCATCCAAAATACCTTCTTTTATGAAGTTGATGGCACCTGCAGGACATGCTCTTTTTGCACCACAGTAGGGTGCCTTATCACATTTCGCTTCGTTTAAAACAGCATTTTTCATATTTAAATTCTCCTTTTTTAAAATATGGACACATACTAATACCCTGTATAGGTATATTGTTATTATATGAATCTACTGCGAAAAAGTCAACGAATATAACTTAATAATTTAAGAAAAATATGGTAAAAATACATATAGAGGAATAAGAAGATAATTACTTGTTTACTTTTGTATGATCATTTAATATTATTATGTTGCAAGGGTTTTA
>MGOS01000120.1:6904-11324 GCA_001797185.1 Clostridiales bacterium GWB2_37_7 | reverse complement strand
AAGTCGTAAATATCATGCCCTGATCTTCCATTTCACTTCTAAGGGCTTTTGCATTGACCAAATTCCCATTGTGAGCCAAAGCTATGGTACCGTTTTTATACTTTACTACCAAGGGCTGTGCATTGGTAACAAAGCTTTCTCCCATAGTTGAATACCTAACATGCCCTATGCAAATATCTCCCTTTAGCAGATTCAATATCTTGCTATCAAACACCTCTGAGACCAAGCCCATTTCCTTGTAACAGGTAATAATTCCATCATTATTTACAGCGATGCCTGCACTTTCTTGTCCTCTGTGCTGCAAAGCAATAAGTCCAAAATAGGTAAGGGTGGCAGTATTAAAATTGTTTTTTTCATAAATCCCAATGACACCGCATTCTTCATGGAGCTTATCGTCATTAAAGAAACTTTTATTTTGCATATCTGTACCTCTATTTCTCATAGTTTAGTTTAACCGCAGATTCTGTTAACTACTTCCATATAGCCTTCTTCTACTTTGCCCATATCCCGTCTAAAACGGTCCTTGTCCAGCTTTTCATGAGTGGCTGCATCCCATAACCTGCAAGTATCAGGCGATATTTCATCGGCAAGTATGATTTCTCCTTCAGAAGTCCTTCCAAACTCAAGTTTAAAATCTACCAGATCAATATTTATTCCCTTCATAAACTCAATCAATATTTCATTGATTTTCAAAGCCATATTTTCTATTATCTTTACATCAGCCTCTTCAGCAAGCTTCATCGCTTTTATATAGTATTCATTGATAAAAGGATCTCCCAATTCGTCATTTTTGTAACAAAATTCCAGAACTGTACTATCCATTTTAGTGCCCTCCGGTATTCCGTATCTCTTGGTCATAGAGCCTGCCGCATAATTTCTGACAAGCACTTCCAAAGGCACTATAGTTACCTTCTTTACCAGCATTTCTCTATCACTTAATTTCTTGATATAATGAGTTCTAATTCCTTTTTGCTCCAACAGCTCAAATAATTTAGAGGAAATAGTATTGTTCATTATTCCTTTGTCTGTAATAGTGCCTTTTTTGAGACCATTAAAGGCTGTAGCATCATCCTTGTATTCAACAATATACTGATTATCCGCATCTGTTTTATAAACCTTCTTCGCTTTCCCCTCATATAACATTTCTAGCTTTTCCATACTAAAATACCTCCCCTTTTATTTTATTATTTTTCTCTATAACAGCTTGCTCCATGCTTGACTTATGCTGCTTCAGCTTTTCCTTTAACTGCTCATGCTTCAAGGATAGAATTTGCACTGCCAGCAAGCCCGCATTTTCTGCTCCATCTATTGCTACCGTTGCAACAGGTATGCCAGAAGGCATCTGTACTATGGAAAGAAGTGAATCCAAGCCGTCCATAGTAGATGACTTGATTGGAATCCCTATTACAGGCAAAATTGTCAGTGCTGCAATAACTCCCGGCAAGTGAGCTGCCTTGCCTGCTGCGGCTATAATAACCTCAAAGCCTCTTTGCTCGGCGTTCTTGGCGTATTCCATTGCCACATCCGGTGTTCTATGAGCCGAAAGTACACTCACCTCGAATTCAACATCAAACTTCTTCAGTACCTCTACTGCTTTTCGTACTATTGCTAAATCTGAATCACTTCCCATTATAACTGCAGCCTTTGGTTTTTTATTGTTCATATTCTTTTCCTCCCTGTAATAAAGCTTTAGGAAAAATATTTAATACCCGCTTCAAAGAGCTTTTGATCTCTATTTCCTTGCACATTGATTGTGACATTTTCACCGATTCTTTCTGAATGTCCCATTTTGCCTAGTACTCTTCCATCAGGGCTTGTTATACCCTCCACATTGTACATAGAGCCATTTGGATTAAAATCAACATATTGAGTTGCAATTTGTCCATTGCAGAGTAGCTGCTGATAAAGCTCCTGCTTAACGACAAACCTTCCCTCACCATGGGAAATTGGTATGGTATGTGTATCTCCCGGTGTTGTAAGGGCAAACCAAGGTGAAAGGTTTGATACCACCTGTGTTTTAGCTACGCAAGAAATGTGCCTGCCACTGGTATTGTAAGTCAACGTAGGACAATCCTCATCAAGATCACGAATTTCACCATAGGGTACCAATCCCAGCTTGATCAGAGCCTGAAAACCATTACAAATTCCAAGTATTAGCCCGTCTCTTTGCTTTATTAACTTCATAACTTCTTCTTTTACCCTTGGGTTTCTAAACATAGCTGCAATAAACTTACCTGAACCATCGGGTTCATCACCTGCACTAAAACCACCGGGCAATGCTATGATCTGAGCATTTCTGATTTCCTTTACAAGCTGCTCTATTGACCCTTCTATATCCTCAGCACTTAAGTTTCTGACAACCAGTGTATTCACCTCACCGCCTGCCTTTTGAAAGGCCGCCGCTGTATCATATTCACAATTGGTTCCTGGAAATACAGGTATCAATATCCTTGGTTTTGCAAATTTAACACTTGATGTACTGATTTTATTTGATTTGTATAGGGGTGTTTTTATATCCTTAATTATTTGCTTATCCATACTGCCTGGAAAAATCTTTGATAAGGGCTGCTGCCATAGCTTCATTGCCTCATTTAAATCTATATCAATACCTTGAAGCTCAATAGTCGGCTTTTGTTGTGTATATCCCAGCTCTGTATACTCCAGGCCACTCAATAAGCTACTCAAATCAGTGTCCTTAGCTAACTCTAAAACGATATTGCCATAGTCCGGTGAGAACCAGTCAGCAAGGCTTATAGACTTTTCAAGTTTAATGCCAATCCTATTTCCAAAGCACATCTTGCTTATAGCTGCCGCTGCGCCTCCATGCTTTACAATACTTGCAGACAATATCTTTTTTTCTTTTGCAATACTGCTTATACGCTCTAGGTTATTCTTGAGTTGGCTAAAATCAGGCATTTCTGCCTTATCTCTATTCAACTTAAGCATGACCACCTTGCTGTCTGTTCCTTTAAACTCTGCAGATATTGTGTGATTTACATCAATCGTATCAACTGCAAAAGCCACTAAGGTAGGTGGAACATTCAGTTCCTTAAATGTTCCTGACATGCTATCCTTGCCGCCAATGGCCGCTATGCCCAGCTTTTCTTGTGCATAATATGCTCCCAATAACGCACTTACAGGTTTTCCCCATTTATATGTGTCTTTACCCAGCTTCTCGAAATATTCCTGCAATGTAAGCTTTATATTGCTGTACTCACCACCTAAGGAAACCGCCTTTGCTACTGCCTCTACCACAGCGTATACTGCGCCATGGAAGGGGCTCCAGCTAGAGAGATATGGGTTAAAGCCATAAGTCATTATTACACCGGTTGTAGTTGCAGCGTTTTGTACTGGCAGCTTCATTACTAAGCCATCTGTAGGCGTTTGCTGTTGCTTGCCTCCATAAGGGGTCAGGACGGTCGCACCACCAATTGAGCTATCGAAACGTTCTGCCAAGCCTCTTTGGCTGCATACATTTAAATCCTGTAAATTCTTAAGCCACGCCTGCTTTATGGCTTCGCCTAGCTCGCTTTCCTGCTTCAAATTTACACCTTGAATTTTTTCGTGTTTTGATGCTTCAAAATAACTTTTTAATTGAGGTGCTTCTACCTTTGCAGCCATACTTTGCTTTACGCCGTTTGTATTTAAGAACGCTCTGCTTATATCAACGATTGCTTTGTTTCTCCAAAGCATAACCAATCTGTTTTCTTCTGTAACTTCTGCAACCTTTACAGCCTCAAGGTTTTCCTCAGCAGCAAATTCCATAAAGGCATTTAAGTCTTTAGGATCCAAAACCACTGCCATTCTTTCCTGAGACTCTGATATTGCTAGCTCCGTACCGTCTAGTCCATCATACTTTTTGGGTACACTGTCCAAATCTATGACCAATCCATCCGCCAGTTCTCCAATAGCCACTGCAACGCCACCTGCACCGAAGTCATTGCACTTTTTGATAAGCCTGCTAAGCTTAGGATTCCTAAACAGTCTCTGGATTTTTCTTTCTGTAGGAGGATTGCCCTTTTGCACCTCGGCTCCACAGGTTAAAATGGAGCTGTCGTCATGCTCTTTGGAAGAGCCAGTTGCACCACCACAACCGTCTCGACCTGTTCTGCCACCCAATAGTACTATAACATCTCCTGTTACGGGAGCTTCTCTCTTAACATTGCTGCGTGGCGCAGCACCCAATACAGCACCTATCTCCATTCTTTTAGCAGCGTAATCAGGGTGATATATTTCTGACACTTGACCTGTAGCCAAACCTATTTGATTGCCATATGAACTAAAACCCGATGCCGCTCCTGTAGTAATTTTCCGTTGTGGCAGCTTACCTGGTATAGTCTCCTCTATAGTGGCTCTTGGATCAGCACTACCTGTTACCCTCATGGCACCAAACACGTAGGATCTGCCTGAAAGCGGGTCT
>MGOS01000120.1:4575-6827 GCA_001797185.1 Clostridiales bacterium GWB2_37_7 | reverse complement strand
TTATTTCATCGGAAAGCTCCAAATCCTGCAGCTTGCCTTCCTTACGCAGTTTTTTCATTGCGATGGTCGCTATATCCATAAGAGTTATTTCTCTCTGCTGATCAGCATATACCGTTTTTCTGGCATGATTAAAAAGTTTGAAAGCCTCTATAATAGGCATATTATATGGATTTTCATCAATGTGAATGTCTTTGATTTCAGTTAGAAAGGTTGTATGTCTGCAGTGATCTGACCAGTATGTATCAATCACTTTAATTTCAGTAATAGAAGGGTTTCTTTTTTCAATATTTTTAAAATACTGCTGGCAGAACACCAAATCTTCAAAGGTCATTGCTAAGCTCATCTGCTGCAGCAGCAGATTCAGCTCTTCGAGATTCATCTCAATAAAATGCTGAACAAATGCTACACCCTTGGCTTCGATGACCTCCATATCCAGCTGATAGGGCTTTGCTTGTTCTGCTTCACGAGAATCCAATGAATTAATGCAATAGTTCTTAATTTTTTCAACATCTGATTCACTAATTGAACCCTTTAATACAATTACCTTGGCAGCCTTCACCAAGGGTCTTTCCTTTTGTGTTAATATCTGAATACACTGCGCTGCAGAATCTGCTCTTTGGTCATATTGTCCCGGCAAATATTCAACAGCAAAGGTCATTTCATCAGAGTTCAAGGGTAAATTTTCTTGATAGTTCATATCCACTGTTGGTTCTGAAAAAACAATGTCAACTGCCGATAAAAACTCATTGTCCTTCAAGCCCTCAACATCATAGCGATTTATTACTCTGACCTCTTGCAGATTCTTTATATTGAGATTTTCTTTGATTTCTAAAAGTAAATTGTTCGCTTCTGCTGCAAACTCTTTTCTCTTTTCTACAAATATTCTTTTTACGTTGTTATTCATGAGATATCACCTCTCCTTGTCTTTACAGCTAAATTCTAACATAGTATAATTAATAAATAAAATTAATATTACTAATGCTATCTATAAGGAGGTCTTATATATGGATATAAACTTTGAGCTCTATAAGGTCTTTTATTATGTTGCATATAAGAAGAGCTTCTCTGCCGCTGCAAATAAGTTATTTATTTCTCAATCCGCTGTCAGCCAGGCTATAAGACAATTAGAACAAAAGCTAGATTGCAGCTTGTTTTTTAGAAACACAAAAAGAGTAAAGCTCACACACGAGGGACACGCACTATATACTTATATCGAACAAGCCTTTAACTTTATTAAGTCCGGTGAAAAAAGACTAGAGGATATGAATTCACTAGTTAGCGGCGAAATAAAGATAGGTGCCAGCGATACTATTTGCAAATATTATTTGATGCCTTACTTCAAAATATTCAACGAGAAATATCCCGGAATTAAAATTAAGGTTACAAATAGAACCTCATCAAAATGTATAGAATTGCTAAAAAACGGCAGTGTTGATTTTAGCGTTGTAAACATACCCTTGACGAAAGAGCTTCCGCAGCTGGAGTTTAGAGCTACCCAGGCAGTGCAGGACGTCTTTATTGCAGGCAGCACTTATGCACATCTCAAAAGTAAAGAGCTGCATTTAAAGGATTTGGAAAAACTCCCCTTATTGGTTCTGGAAAAAAACACCATAACCAGAGACTACTTCGATAGTATGTTGAATAGCTATGATGTGCAAATAAACCCTGATGTTGAATTAGGAAGCATAGATGTGTTGGTGGATATGGCTAGGATTGGGCTGGGAATAGCATTTGTACCGGATTTCTGCGCTCAATCAATACATGAAAACGATATTTTTAAGCTGAATATCAAAGAAGATGTGCCTCAAAGACATATGGGTGTTGTTACACATAAAAACATTCCCTTATCTGTTGCAGCCAGCAAGTTCTTGGAGATGCTAGTTTAATAAGTAAAAAAAGGAATATTGCTTGAAATCTACAAAGCATATTCCTTTTGGTTAACGAATTCTTTTTCTATATAAATTTTTGTACACGAAGCTGATGCAGCTCTCCTTTTAATAAATAGTTTGTTCTTGAGAGTTCTCCTACATTTTCTGCACCAAGTAAAAGCATAAATACCTTCATCTCATACTGCAGTTTTTCTATACAAGCCTTTGCAGCATCATAGCCTTTGTCCAACAGTTCTCTTAATATGAGTCCACTTATGCCGATCAGCTCTGCACCCATAGCAATAGCCTTTATTACTTCCTCTGCCTTTGTTATTCCACCGCTGCAAATAACCTTCAAATCCCGTGCTGCATTTTTACACTCCA
>MGOS01000120.1:2042-4474 GCA_001797185.1 Clostridiales bacterium GWB2_37_7 | reverse complement strand
AGCTTCTTGGCTACTTCGTATGATAGACCGAAGCCTACTTCTTTCACGATCACAGGAACCTTCACCGTATCTACAATGTTTTTTATATTTGATAGGATTCCCTTGAAATTACGTTCTCCTTCTCTCATGCATATTTCTTGAGCAACATTCAGATGTAATTGAATTCCATCTGCAGTGATCATTTCTATAGCTTCAAATACATTTTCACAGCTGCTGTTAGCACTGACATTGGCTATAATAATTCCAGAATCGTTTATCTCTCTCACCAATCTAAAGCTGCTTTGCATACTTCTATTTTCTATGGCAATGGTTTGAGATCCTACAGCCATTGGTATATTGCAAGCTCTTGAAAGCATCGCAAGCTGCCTGTTGATTTCAGAAGTGTATTCAGTTCCACCGGTAACTGCATTTATAATAATAGGTAAATTGATTGTCTTTCCGAGAAATTTGCTGTTAGTTGATATATTTTCAAAATCAATTTCTGGCAATGCGTTGTTTTGCAATATGATATCCTTAAAGCCATTATTACTTGTATGGGTTGTCTGCATAAAAAGCTTTATATGCTCATCTTTACGAGCTGCTCTCAATCTAAGTTCTTTGTCCTTATCCATTGTTTCTCCTTGCGAATTCCACCAGCATGCATTCCTATATCAATTCGCTTCCTTGTTATATTCATATTAATCTTATTCTGCCCATAAGCATTTTATTTAATAATCTATCAAGCGAAAACCTCGCTATATTTTAGCCGCCCTTAAGTTATTCAGACCTTATTTAGCTTATAACAAGATTTTACTGAAAGGTTTTTTGTGTTTTTTGTAAAAAAACCTACCTGAGCGTTTCAACGAGGCAGGGATATATGCCCACCGCCTCTTGCAGAAATCGGAACCCGCCACTTATAGAAGTGGGGGACATCTTTTGCCTCGTTATAATTTAGATTAACAGTTATACTTCCACTCGGCAAGATAAAATTAAGCATTAGGTTAAAATATCTCCGCTGGTGCTTTTATACATAAACATAGCATACCCCGACATCGTATGGATGTCGAGGTATGCTATGTTTCTTCACTATAGCTTTCTTAGTTTTTCTGGAAACTTCGGCTGATAAATCCACACATAAGAAGTATTCGTTGACGCTGCGCCTGCTAAAATTACTGAAAATGCAGCCAACATACTTAGTATTGTGCTCCTGTTTTTCATAATAGCAATCCTCCTTACTGTTATGTATTTAATCTGCAAATATTGGAGCAAGGGTTATGCTTTCAAAAAGCATAGCCAGTGCAGCAACATTGCAAAATACCAATCCTTGAGGAAATAATAGGTATGTCAACAAAGCAATTGCGGATAAACAAAATACCGTAAGCAAACTGCGTATTCTATTTATTTTTCTCTCCTTTGCAGTAAGTCTTCTATTTGGCGAATCAACCGGAGCATATAGTATTACCATTAATGAAGCAATCATTAGTACTACAGTTAATCCAACAACTGAAAACCTCGACAAAAAGAGTTTTGAGAGCAAGATTGCAGTGGTCATCATTATACCTGTTGTGATAAAGCACATCAGATATGATTTTGCATGATATCCTCCAGCACTCACTCTTATCAAACCGAATACGACTAGAAATATAAAGGCTTCCACTATCCATCCTAATGCCCACGCAAATATCATAAATCCGATGAACTTAAAAACACCAGAAATCATCAACTGTAAACCAAACATATATATTTCCCAATCATCAAATTTTATTATTTCCTTATCCAGCATACGTTGAATCAGTTTTCTAGACAACGTATCAATTAACATTTTATCTACATCCTTATCTATTACTTGTTATGCATAATATATCAAATGTAATTATAAGTTGGAATTGAAATGTAATAATTGGTCGTTCTAATGTAATATTTGACACAATAGTAAAAAAACGCCCAAAAAAACACACCTTGTATATGTGTTTTTTGGGCGTTGTAGTTTTTCAATACTACATAGGTATCGCAATATTTGAGTAGAAGCTGCTTCCCATATCTTCAAATTTAACTATACCACCATATTTACTTACTGCCTGTTTAATGTTGTACAACCCAAAGCCATGATTTGCTGTATCTTGCTTGCTGGTGTAACCACTGTCAGTATCAGAAATATTTGAATTAACAAGTTCGGATTTTGTGTTCTTTACCCTTATGATTAAATTGTTGTTACTTGTATACACCTCTAATTCAATGCTCTTTTCTCCTGTTTCTAGCACTTCACAAGCTTCCAAGGCATTGTCAAGCAGATTGCCGATTATAATTGAAATGTCTATAGGCTCAATGCTAATTTTCTCAGGCAGCCTGATATCAGTATAAATTTGAACCTTATTTCTTTCTGCTGTAGTCATCTTGGTATTTAACAAGGAGGATAGTACCGGATTGCCTGTATCAATAATATTATTAAAGGC
>MGOS01000120.1:0-2011 GCA_001797185.1 Clostridiales bacterium GWB2_37_7 | reverse complement strand
TGAAGCAACCCATATATGCAATTGATATGATTATTGAAATCATGTCTTTGGGCTCTTATTGACTTCAGCATATCTTCAATGTTATCCAAATAAAACATTTGTCTTTTATATTCTATTTCCTTAACCAACCATTCCGCTTCTTTTTGACTATGCTTGACAATCCCTCTTGTTACACTTAATATGCCGAGGCTGAAAGTCAATGCCCCTAAGGTAGTCAATACTATATAAGTTTTACTATTTTCCTTAATGATTGCCATTTGTGAGTTCTTATAAAACCACAATGCCATAAATATGATGATCAAATTAAAAATACAGATCAATATAATCTGATAAGTTAAGGTTTTGCTCATGCTTTTCATCAATCTTAGCTTTGGTAGAAAATATCGTACTATTACAAAATAAAAAGATTTGGAAATGATACCTGCAATAAGAAGAGCGTTAAAATTCTCATGCATCATATTTGGCGTTATCCCAAAAGGCAGCACCGTCAATATGGCTACGGCCTCAGCGACAAACATCAATAAAAAACCTAAGAGAAAAAACAGATATATGTTTAGCAATTTATCTCTAAAAATCAACTTATAAATAATACCCGTAGAACCTATCATTATCAATGCTGTAACAGGATTTCCTTGTCCAAACAGCTCTCCAGCCATCGTATTGGTTAAAGTAATCAATGTCAACGAAAATATAATAGTCTTTCTGCCTGCTTTAAAATTCTTTAAGAACCTTGACACAAAGTATAGAAGCAGTGATGCATCCACTAAAGTTATAATATAATCCAAAATGATAAACTCCATAAACACAATTCCTCCTACAAAAATAAATTCTTTTCAAAGATTTCTCTAATCAACAATTTGTTCTTTTTGCTTACTGGTATGCTTTTGTTAAGTTCATGCATATAAATATTGTCATTTTTAAGCTTAAGTATTTTTGTCTTATTTACTAAAAAGCTGTTATGGCATTGTACAAACTGCTCAACCCCCAGCCTTTCCAATAGTCTGTTCATGCTTTCATAAAAGGAAAACTCTCCTTTTTGTGAATAAACCGTTATTTTTCTAAGGTTTTTTTCAAAATAGTATATTTCACTGTACTTTAGTCTTATAAATTCATCTCTAAAGCTAAAGGATATAGTCTTATTCATTTCTTCATAAAGTTTTATGTGATCAAGTCTGGTTAGTATATCATTCAGTAAAATTTTCAATCTTTTTTCTGTTACAGGTTTTATTAAATAATCCATGGTTTTAATTTTAAAGGCATCTAGGGCAAACTTTCTATACCCTGTAATAAAAACAATAATTGCTTCTGGGTATTTGTCCCTTATCCTTTTACCCGTTTGTATGCCGTTGATTCCGCTCATCTCGATATCCAAGAAAACTACATCCATTACTGTATTTTCAAGTTGTGACAAAAGCTCTTCTCCGCTGTAGGCCTTAATTAGCTGTAGTTGAAAGTATTTAATATTTTTTTCCAGGAAACTCGATATAGCATCAACCTGAACAGTATTATCATCACAGACCCCCACAACTAGCTTCATACAATCACCCCAAGCAAAAAATAAATTTCATAATATGTCAAATTATCCTAATACAGTTTAATAATACAGTAATTTCGACAAAAAATACAGAAATCTTTTTGTTGACATAAAAAATAATTCAACAAGCAATTACATTCTTATAATGATCAGCATATCATGTAATGCGGGGGGGTTGTTCTATGGACGGAATTGACAAAGAGCTATTGACAATACTTACATCTCAAACACTTTCTAATTTAGCAAGCTCAAAGAACATTAAGATCGCTGAATTTGATGCAATAATCGCTATTCTATTAAAGACGCGGATAGCCTTTGACGTAGAATATTCTCCGGGGACAAGACGATTAGCTGAATCCGCTCTATTAAGAATTTATATCAACCCAACCACCACTTTAAATTTCACCTTCAGTTTCCAAAGTGGAAGCAGCTTATTTGGCGGACCTATATAATAGGCTGCTAAATCGAGTAGGAGGT
>MGOS01000119.1:54182-68443 GCA_001797185.1 Clostridiales bacterium GWB2_37_7 | reverse complement strand
AACCTACTCAAAAGAATTAATTTCTTGGTTTCGTTACACTGTTTAGTTTTCAAGGACCATTTGTTATATCGCAAGCCTTGCGGCTTACTTTTGTTTGCCAGCGTCTAACGCCGACCTTTACTATGATATCAAAATACGTTTTGTTTGTCAACAGTTAATTTCGAAGAAATTATTTCATCTGTTGGTGGCGTAGTAAAACTCGTTTTACAGCCACATATTTTCTTAATCATTTTTTCACTTTATGTCTTCACCATCTTGTCTGTATTGTTCCCGGTTCAGGACCGAAAACTCAGTATATCATGTCATTCACTATTATGTCAACAGTTAATTTCTAAAAGAAATTATTTCTTCTGTTGGTGGCGTAGTAAAGCTTGCTTTACAGCCACATCTTTTTTAAATCTTTTTTAGATTCTTCAAAAGCTGTTTTGTTTGCTGCCGTTTCTCACGGCGCTTATATAATATATCACGGATTTCCTTATGAGTAAACTCTAAAAATACTGCTATGGCATCCGTATGCTGTTTTTATTCAAAAACACAGCTGTTATTCTCATATTTTCTCTTGATAGCTATTAATAAGAAGCCCAATGTTATTTATATGTAGGACATTAAGAAACTATGCATGGTATTTTACAAATTCGTAAAATACAATAAAAAAATCACATCAGTTGTTTTTATAACAAGATTTATTGAAAGTTTTTTGCACTTGTTGCAAAAAACCACCCAAGGCGTTTCAACGAGGCAGGGGGATATATGCCCACCTCCTGTTGCTGAAATCGGAACCCGCCACTTATAGAACTGGGGGACATATTTTTGCCTCGTTATAATCAGTTTGGTTTTAATCCTTAACCTAAGCAGATTTTACTTTATGTATAGTAGATATCTGAACACCAACCAAAAGTGAGAAAAGCTTCCAAATAATACAAACAAGTGAAATATTTCATGGAACCCAAATAACCTTGATTTTAATCGAGGCCACTTCGTTCCATAGATAATGGCTCCAATACTGTACAATAAGCCACCGGTCACCAGCCATGCAATACCTGCAGCGGGAACGGTTTTTATCAAAGGCCAAAAAGCAATTACAACCAGCCATCCCATTGCCAAATAGAATAGTGTATATAACCATCTGGGTGCATCAAACCACAAAAGCTTCATTATAATACCCGCTGCTGCAATTCCCCAAATTGTTATTAATAGCGTATAGCCCCAACCGCCTCTTAATGGAATTAAGCTTATTGGCGTATATGTGCCGGCAATAAGTATATAAATCATCATGTGGTCGATTTTGCGTAAGACTCTTACACCTTTTTCAGATATGTTTAACAAATGATATAAAGTACTTGCCGTATATAAAAGTATCAGACTGCCTCCAAAGATGGAAAAGGATACTATATGCCATACCGTTCCTTTTACTGCTGCATAATATATCATAAGCACCAGTCCTATTGCGGAAAGTACGGCACCTAATAAGTGTGTTAAGCCACTTACCGGCTCACGCATTTTAATCAACATGTTGCCACCTCACACATTATAGTTTATTATCATATCATATAGTTTTTAAAACTATATGATATGATAATATATTACATTATAAAATAAATATGCACAAGTATTATTATTTTTTTAATATCATAAAAGATTTCATGACAAAAAACCATATAGTATATCTATTGTTGCCAAGTTTTTATTACTATATAATGTAGTTGAGGTGATTTTATGAGTTTTGAAAATTTGAATTCTATTATACAGCAGCTGTCATCATCGGGAGAAATAAAAATCACTGACATTCCCGACATAGATTTGTATATGGATCAAGTTACAACATTAATTGATAATAAGCTTGGAAATGAGAAAAGAGATAAGAAGGATAAGCTATTAACCAAAACCATGATTAATAATTACTCCAAAGCTAGAATTTTAACTCCCTCAAAAAACAAAAGATATAATAAGCAGCAAATGATACAACTCATATTAATATATTATCTAAAGCAGGTTTTATCTATTAATGACATCCATGATTTGTTCAGACCATTGCTAGTATCTGAAAGCAAAAATGAAGGTCTGACCCATGACCTATATACTATTTTCCTTCAAATTAAGAAAAAGAGCATGGAAAACGTTACTGTTATACTTGAGGAAATGACAGACTTAATAGATCAAGCAACCATAAATAAGGAAGAGCATTTGACGCAGGACATTCACATGCTGCTCACCGTTCTGATGCTGGCTGCCCAAGCACAAGCCTGTAAAAGAACAGCTGAAGCTATTATAGACAAGTATTTTAAGACCGATTTTTAATTTCGAATATTAATATAAAGAAAGCACCCTGTGCATTTTCATTACATACAAGGTGGTTTCTTTTATTTCGTAGGCAGCAGCAGCTCAAATACAGCACCTGTTGCAGCAGCATTATATGCTATTATTTTGCCGGCATGAGCTTCCACAATGGCCTTAACAATTGAAAGTCCAAGACCGGTACTTCCTCTTTCACCTTTATAGAATCTATCAAATAGCTTATATTCCTCATTCATTTTAAAGCCGCTGCCATCGTCTTGTATCAAAAGCCTCACCTGATTACTTTCTACGACTGACCGAATACTGATATTACTATTTGCATATCTAATTCCATTGCTTAATAGATTCAGCATTGCTCTATGCAGCTTATCACTATCGCAAGGAATCTCGATTTGTGAGTTTATTTCAATATTGATAGCGATATTTTTTTCCTCAGCTAACAACTTAATGCTTTGACAAACATTAAATACCAATTCTTTTAGATTAGTGGGCATTAAAATTAATTTTTCTTCAGCATTCTCCAGTCGGGTAAGGTAAATTAATTCTTCAACAATGCCCTTAAGTCTTTGACTTTGCTCTATAATAATTTCCAGGCCCTCATCCATTTCTTTTCCTTTTATAACCCCATCCTTTATTGCTTCTGCATAGCCTTGGATGGACATTAAGGGAGTTTTTAGCTCATGAGAGGTATTTTGTAAAAACCTTTGATGCGACTCATCATACTGTTGGATGGATTTTGTCATTGCAATAAAGCGTTCATCCAAATGTTGTATTTCATCTCCGGTCAGTATTGGATTGGAATCAAGCTGCTTGGTGTCAGAATACTTATCTATTTTCTTTGTCAGAGCAGTAATTGGGCTCACTAAACTTTTTTCAAAAAACAATGATATCAGCAATGCTACCAAGCCAGCTGTTATTATGCTGATCAACTCTGTCCCGCGCATGAGTCTATTTAACCCATATATATTGTTTAGCTTGGCAAATAGAATTACGTGACCTTTTACTGATCCGTTTCTATCCGTTATTCCGATACGTTCAGCAACATAACCTATCGGTGCTGTGCTTCCAACTCTAACTAGCTTTAACACAGTTTTTTTATCTAGATTTTCTATGCTTCTATAAATAATTTCTCTTTCATCATTAATAATTATTAAATCCGCTTCTATAAATCTTTCAGCAGCTTTGATTACTGTTTTGCCTGCCAATTTACCTCTAATAGAATTACTGTTTAAGGGTACGTTGGTTAAAAGCTTTGCTATTACCAAGCCTTCACTACTTAGCTGTTTTTTAGTCTCATTTATGGCATATCTTCTGGATAAAAAATTATAGGTGTTAGAGCTTACTGAGAAGGCGATAATAAGCAATACAAAATATGATAACAGAAGCTTTACTCCTATTTTTTTAAGCATCTATTTTATACCCATATCCCCAAACCGTTTTTATTTCCAGCTCTGACTCCAAGTCTTCAAGCTTCTTTCGGATTCGCTTGACCAAATCGTCAATTATTCTTGACTCTCCTATGTAATCATAGCCCCAAATTTTTTCTACCAATTGGTCTCTGTTAAAGGGGATTCCTTTATTCTTAATCAAAAATTCAAAAAGCTCATATTCCTTGGTGGTAAGCTTTAACTCCACACCCTGTTTTTCAACACAGCGCCTTTCAAAGAATATGGTAATATCCCTTACCTTCACAAAGGCTTCTTGGGAATGGACTGCCTGTTCCAATCTCTTAAATATATTTCTTATGCGGACCATTAGCTCTCTGGGACTGAAGGGTTTGGAAAGATAGTCATCTCCACCCAGCTCCAAGCCAAGTACCCTATCAAATTCCTCATCTCGAGCTGATACAAAAACGATAGGCACCTCACTGGTTTTTCTTATTTCTCTGCAAAGCTCCAATCCATCTGTTTCCGGTATCATGATATCCAGCACCAGTAAATCAGGCTTTTGATTTTTAAACTCCTCCAGCACATTTTTGCCACTGTCAAATAAGGTTACCCTAAAATTCTCTTTTTCTAAATAAAGCTTAATCAAATCTCTGATGCTCTTTTCATCATCCACAACAAAAACATGTTTAAAACCATTCATCTTCATAAGCTCCTATAATTTATTATTTATATGTACTTGTCCTATGATTATATCTATAATTTGCGGTCTAAATCCGGGATAAATGTATGAGAATTGTATGAAAAAAGGCACCAATAATTTTATACAATTAATGTAGTCTTTTATATAAATCGCACTAAAGTTTTTACATTGGTAAATAGGTACTTTGTACGATTGATAAACAGTGGATAACATTTCGTACAATTTAATGAATGTAAATTGTTTAGCACGAAATATATAGTAGCTATTGTATTTTTTGCATAGCCTTTAGCGGAAATATTCTGTATTTGACCTTTCCAATAATAGATTTCATACTGACAAAGCCTACAGAACCTCTGCTGTCATTGCTGTTTAGTCTATTATCTCCCATTACAAACAGTTGTTCTTCTGGTACAACTGTATTAACATTTCCATCAGTGGTGCCATCCATCAAATATTTTTCCTCCAATTGTATATCGTTCAGAAATACTACTCCATCTTTTACCACGATATGGTCTCCAGGCAATCCAATTACCCGCTTAACCAAAGCCTTCTTAACGCCCATTATCCTATACAGCTTCCAGGGATGTACCATGTCAGTATTAAAAGCTATCACATCTCCATATTGAGGTGTTTTTCTCAAATAGCTTGCTCTCACCAAAACATCCCCATCTTGCAGCGTAGGCAGCATAGAAGGACCTTCCACTATGGCTAGCCCTCCAAATATATTTATTACAAAAGCTAAGGCACCGGCTGCTGCAATGGTTATAATCCATTCTAATAGCTCCCTTTTCAATGTCTTCATCCATCTAAACCTTCCTCTGCTTCTCTTTTTCGATTCTTTTGAGTAATTCCTTATATATTTTTTTAGAGTAATCCAGTATGGTTAATTTATTTTGGCTTAATTGCTCCATCAGCTTGTTTGCTTCCACGTATGCAAAGTCAAAGTCCTCTTGTCTTATAACATTCTGTTTCAAAGCAAGATTCAAATCATCTTCATCAATAAGTGAAACATGATAGTCAGAGGAAACGATAACATCTAAATATAGATCGTCGTACCAAGGTATGCCTTTGTCAGTAAAGCCCAGATCTCTGCATATGTCAATATACCATTGAACTATTTGACCCCGGCTGTCAAACATGGCAGTCACCACGTAGCTTTCACCTTTTGGAAAAAGGGTTAACCAACTGTAGCCATTATCTACAACGCATTGTTTTTTACCTCCCAATTCAACCCACAAGGCTTCTCTAACCTTTTCAATATAGATTAGTACTACATTGCCTTTAAATTCCTCATTATCTAGCTTTTCTGTTATCATCTTTCTCGATAAAACCCGTTTCCAATTGGGGCGATCCGCATACTTTCTTTTCATCTCAACCTCACATATTTAAATTATATATAGTTCTTCTTCCAACAGCACCGCGTCTCCGCCTATCCATATCTCTACCAGTGCATTGTTTTGTACATCAAGCTTAGCTTTAATAATGGAGGGTTTATGCATATATATTCCCTGCTCAAATATTATTTCCTTGTTGTTCTCGGTTATAACTCCATATTTATGCAGATAGCAGGCAAGGGCTCCATTGGAGGTACCTGTAGCTGATTCTTCAGGTATTCCATACAAAGGCGCAAAATTCCTGCATATGGTTTTTTTGTCCGCATTAGAAATAGCAAATACATGCAATCCCACGGCATTGTATTTCTTGCTGAGCTCCTCTATTTTTTTCATATTTGGTTTTAAATTTGCTAAGTATTCCTCATTTTTCAGTGGAACCAATATGTCCTTCAAGCCAGTAGATACTGCCTGAATCGGCAGTTTATCCTCCAAGGCATTTATATCAATTTCTAAACAGTCTGCCAGTTCTTCTCCCTCAACTATTTCATAATATTGAGGCATTGCCTGCTGCATAAAAACAGTGTTATTCTGAATTCTAATTTTTAGAATTCCTGCCTTTGTTTCCTGTGTGTACTCGCCCTCTTGAAGAAAACCTCTTTGATGCAGCAGGTTAAAGACTGCTATCGTTGCATGACCGCACAAATCTACCTCTGCGCAAGGAGTAAAAAACCTTATTCTAAAATCTGCAGTTTCAGACTTTGTTACAAAGGCGGTTTCGGAAAAACCGATAAGCTCCGCCAGCTTCTGCATTTGTGCTTCATTTAATTCCTCTGCGTGAAGCACAACTCCCGCTGGATTCCCACCTTCTATATTCTGAGTAAAGGAGTTGAGTTTATATGCTTTCACATTCAAATCTTTTGCCTCCTATCCTTAAACATAATAGAAAAAAACTTATATATACTGTAGCCTATCATGCTTCCCAGCATATTAAGGATAATATCATCTACATCGAAGACGCCTCTGCGGCTCACAAGCTGTAAAGCTTCTGCACATAAAATCAATATAAAAGCCACTATGAATGTTTTTATAGTTCTAAAGCCGCTAAAAGCCAAGGGTAGTAAAAAACCTAAAGGAATAAAAGCCGCAACATTCCCAGCTAAATTATATAACCATACATCAAAACCTACATTGGCACTGTTTTGTAAATAGTTTAAAATTGTTTTAAAGGGAGTTAGATTATAGCTTATGCTGTCCATTTGCCCGCGGTAATTGTTTGAATAGGCATAGAAGAAAAGTCTCCGGGATATCGAAATGATATATGCTGACAGTGCAACAAAGCCCCCAAATTGTATTTTAACAAAATTTTTCCTCATAGCTATACCCCACTTAAATAGGCAGATGTACTTGGTGATGTTTTGTCCTTGAAATAAAAATTAGGGTTATAATTATTGACTTTTTCATTTACATTCATTCTCCAATTCTGATTTTGCTCTTGCTGCAACATATTCATCAATCAGCTCTATATCCTCTAAGTCTTTTTCTCTGGCTAAAAATTGCTTATATTCTCTTATACAATCAATATCGGCAACAGGTATGTCCTCTATATAGACTATTTTTTTTGCTATCCAGTTCTCAAATATTTCTATGCAATCATCAATGACTATTCCTGCAAAGCTTTTCAGCTGCTCCTGTCTATGCCCCCGCTGTAATAACTCTAAGAACAGCTCTTTAGAGCAACCGATATCAATATCCTGAGTATCCTCTTTTACCCCATGCAGAACCAAAGCAGACCCGGTCATCACACAATATTGATCCTTTGGAAGATTTAAATTTTTTAATTTATATAAAATGTCCTCTTTATTTAACATTATTTCTCCTATTGCTCCGCTTTTAGACTGCAGAATCTGTATTGCACTGTATCAAATAAGCCCAAATCAGTAATCTTCAGCTCAGGGATTACCGGTAATGCCAGAAATGCCAAAGTCATAAAGGGATCATATTCCTTTGATACACCCATGGAATAAGCAGTAGTCAGCATTTGCTTTAATTTGATGTGTACTTCTTCCAGGCTTAAATCACTCATTAACCCCGCAATAGGCAACGCCAAGGAATGCAGCACCTCACCATGAGAAGCTATGCATATTCCTCCGCCAATGCTCTGAAGATGATTTACTGCACAGAGCATATCATCATCATTATCACCGATTACTACTATATTATGAGAATCATGGGCTATTGTCGAAGCTATTGCTCCATTTTGAAGTCCCATACCCTTGACCAGCCCTAGCCCAATATGACCTGTTTGATGGTGTCTTTCAACTACTGCAATTTTTAATAATTTAATGCCATACTCGTCGATATATGCCCCATCCTTACATACTACATTGAGTTTTAGTCTACTTGTCACCAAGGAATGAGGCATTAAGCCTATAACATTAGCCAAACCATTTATATTCTCCATCTCAAAGCTGTCACGCTCAAGTCGCTTTATGTTGACCGAATTCCTCATACGAGAGTCATTGATGCTTCTTAAATCAAACAAAGCCTTTCCATTTTCAGCAATGAGACGTCCTTTTTTATATACCTGAAATATGTCAATGTTCTCAAGATCATTTAGTATCACTACATTTGCCTTATAACCTGGAGCAACAGCTCCAATGTTCGGAAGATTGTAACATCTTGCTGCATTGATGGTTGCCATTTGTATTGCTTTTATAGGATTGAAACCATTTTGTACAGCAATTCTGATATTATTATCTATATGTCCATGATTCAATATATCCTCCGGATGCCTGTCATCTGTACAGAACAGGCAGCGGCTCAAGGTTGCAGCATTGACCGCCGGCAGCAGATTTATAACATTCCTTGCTGCAGAACCCTCTCTAAGCATAATGAACATACCAAGTCGCAGCCTTTCTGCTGCTTCCTCAGCTGTGCTGCATTCATGTTCTGTTCTTACTCCCGGCAATATGTATGCATTCAGCTCCTTACCACTGATACCCGGTGCATGACCATCCATCATTTTGTGAGCATTCTTCGCCAAAACGATTTTATTGATAATGTTTTTTTCACAGGTTATTACACTTGGAAAATCCATAAGCTCTCCCAAGCCCAATACCTTTGGATGATTTATTAGCTCCAACAAATCCTCAGCCTTCAACACACTGCCCGAATTCTCAAAAGGAGTGGCAGGCACGCAGGATGGAAGCATGATAAATACATCCAGCGGTATGTTTTCTGAGCCTTCAATGATATACTTGATACCAGCTATGCCCTTTACATTGGCTATTTCATGGGGATCTGCAACGACAGTTGTCGTTCCTCTGGGTATAACTGCTCTTGCAAATTCTGCAGGCGTGACCATAGATGACTCTATGTGCACATGGCCATCTATAAAGCCGGGACAAATATATTTGCCCTCCATGTCTAGTTCTACAGCACCGCTGTATTCTCCTATTCCCGCTATGTATCCGTCATGTATTGCTACGTCAGCCTTATATATTTCTTCTGTAAACACGTTAACTACATTTATATTTTTAAAAACCAACTGGGCTTTTACCTTGCCCATAGCTACATCTATCATAGACATAATCGTCTCTCTCATCTTGACACCCCAATCTCATTTTTTGATATTGTTATATTATATAGATTTTACCTTTTAACCATTACTTTTTCAACCTGCTAAATTACAAAATAATGTAAAACGCCCTTAAATTCAATAATGAACTTAAAGGCGTTTGATATGTGATCTTTTATGCCAACGGCTTCATTGTTGGGAACAATATAACGTCTCTGATGGAATAGGAATCTGTCAAGAACATAATGAGACGGTCGATACCGATACCCAATCCCCCTGTTGGTGGCATACCTACTTCCAATGCGTTCATGAAGTCTTCATCCAATGCGTAGGCTTCATCATCACCCAATTCTCTTTCCTTGGCCTGCTGATCAAACCGCTCACGCTGGTCAATTGGATCGTTAAGCTCGGAGTATGCATTTCCAACTTCTCTGCCGTATATAAATGCTTCAAATCTTTCTGTCATGGTTGGATCATCGTTTTTCTTCTTTGTTAAAGGAGAAATTTCAACCGGATAATCTATGATAAATGTAGGCTGAATTAAGTGTTCTTCAGCATACTTCTCAAAGGCTGCATTTAGTATATCACCCTTTGAGCAATCTTTAAGGTCCTTCTTAAGCTCGTCTTCTACATGAAGCTTCTTTGCAAGCTCTCTTGCTTCTTCTACTGTCTTAACCTGACTGAAATCTACTCCACTGTATTCTTTCACTGCATCATTCATAGTAAGTCTTCTCCAAGGTGCCTTGAAGTCGATTTCTGTACCTTGATATGTAGCCTTTGTTGTTCCATGTATTTCTGTACATACATACTCACAAAGACTCTCAAGCAATTCCATCATACCATGATAATCTGTATAGGCTTGGTAAAGCTCGATCATTGTGAATTCAGGATTATGTCTGATATCTATGCCTTCATTTCTGAAGTTCTTACCCATATCGTAAACTCTTTCAAAGCCACCTACTATTAATCTCTTTAATGGAAGCTCTGTAGCAATTCTAAGGAACAAATCAATGTCTAAAGCATTGCTGTGTGTCTCGAAGGGTCTTGCTGCTGCACCGCTGGCAATTGTCGCCAATATAGGTGTTTCAACTTCTAAGAAGCCTCTATCATCTAAGAATCTTCTAATCGCTTTTATAATTCTTGTTCTCTTTATAAAGGTATCCTTAACCTCTGGGTTAACGATAAGATCGAGATATCTCTGTCTATATCTTAGATCGGGGTCCTTCAAACCATGGAATTTCTCAGGCAGCGGCTGTAGTGATTTGCATAGAAGCTGGATTTCCTTTACATGTACGGATATTTCGCCTCTTTTTGTTCTAAATGCAAAACCCTTTACACCAACGATGTCACCCAAATCATAGGTCTTAAATAAATCATATGCCTCTTGGCCTATTTCATCAGCTTTCACATAGATTTGCATTTGACCGTTTCTGTCCTGTAGATGACAAAAAGATGCCTTTCCCATATCCCTATAGGACATGATTCTTCCTGCAATGGATACATCCTTGCCATCCAATTCCTCGAAATTATTGAGAATTTCATCAGAGTGATGGGTAACATCATATTTTAGTATTTCAAAGGGATTTTTACCAATACTTTTTAGATGTTCTAGCTTTTCCCTTCTAATCCTTTGCTGTTCGCTTAGATTTAATTCTTCATTTGTCATGTGACTCTCCCCCTATTTGTTTATCTGAAGTATTTGATATTTTATCATTCCGTCTGGAACAGCTATTTCTACACTGTCTCCAGGTACTTTACCAACAAGTGCCTTGCCTACAGGAGATTCATTGGATATCTTAAGATTCATAGGATCCGCTTCAGCAGAACCTACGATTGTATATTCTACCTCATCCCCGAACTCAATATCTTTGAGCAATACTTTAGAACCAACACTAACCATGTCAGTATGAATATCATCCTCATCTATAACCCTAGCTGTTCTGAGTATATTCTCAATTTGAATAATTCTACCTTCTACAAAAGCCTGCTCTTTTTTCGCTTCATCGTACTCCGCATTCTCAGAGATATCCCCAAATGCAAGAGCCTGTTTAATTCTTTCAGCAACATCTGTCCTTTTATTCTTTAATGAATTTAATTCTTCTTCCAACTTTGTTAAGCCTTCTAACGTCAAAATGTTTTGCTTACTCACTGTTGCACGCCTCCTAATTGTTTAGTTTTTTGCTTGCTGTTTGATAATATCACTATAAAAAAGGCTTCTCTTGCAACATATTGAAAGTATTGAAGCCTTTTAGAAATGCACTTTACGGAAAGTTAGTATAGGAAGTTTTAACCTTTCCTATGCATTATAAAAAAAGTTGTGATGCATTTGTAAAGACATTATCAGCAAGCATTATATCTAACACCTTACAATTGTTACTGATAATATATGTGCTATGGTTATTTTTATTCGGGGAACTATTTCCATTATGACTCCCGTTATTTTAACGGATTTAAACAAACAAGCACCTGCAATTTTTTGCAGTGCCTGTATTTGTCTTACTTATTCGTTAATTATAAAATAGTCACAAGTCAATGTCAAGAGTATATAAAACTGTTAAAAAGTTCCTCTCATTTGTTTGGATCAAAATATATATAAGGAAGCATTTTTATAAAATCTATTATATCCAGTTTGATGTGATAATACCTCATGATAGACAATATTTCACTATTATAAATGACCGGTATTTCATCTAAATCAACCTTATTAAGTTCATCAGTCCAGAGTATGATATTGTCAATGCTTTTTATAATATCGGTTTTACTCTTACCAAGTAAAATTTTGTCTTGCAGCAATGGAGAATATTCCCTTAAATCCACCCCTTCGTCAATTGATATTATTGAAGAATATAATATAATACTTTTTATATCTTTTGTAAAAACAATTGATACTCCTTTCTTTTCCATAAAATCGTTATGCAGCTTGATTTTCAACTTTTCATCCAGTGAAGGTCCTTCATATAGCATTATATTGGATGCTTCCTCCGACAATAGGTCTATTTTAAAGATATCTACATCTTCCATAATAAAGCCTATATTTCCTGTCAAAAGATTTTCAGCGCGATCCTGACTCAGCTTTATTATTGCTGCCAGCTGTTTGATCGCTTTAATCTCAGCAAGCAATTGTAGATAATGCGGTTCATTTTTCTTTTGTGTAACATTGCTATGTACTTTAGCGTCAAAGCGCTCAACCAAAAACTTTACCTTTGATTTTTCCAGCAGTTCTCGAAGCTGCTTATATCTTTTCTTATCTAGCTTATCCCCATTAACCGGACAATCAAATATAAAAATATTAATTTCTTGGTTTTCTCCGGTTATGGTGATATTGCTATCTAGCTTTGGATATGCAAGCATTGAGAGAAGCTTTGGCATTTTAGTTTCTCTATAGGTAATTATACCTGCATTGCTATTTGACTGCATAAAAAACAACTCCATATAATTACTTAAGACATCTTGTCTTTAGCTATTAATATTATATAGAGCTGTCTATTATTACTATTTTATTATGCTTATTTATTTATAACTGCCTTTAATTTGTTCTCCTGAAGATATTCTAC
This sequence comes from Clostridiales bacterium GWB2_37_7, assembly GCA_001797185.1. GTDB lineage: Bacteria > Bacillota > Clostridia > Lutisporales > Lutisporaceae > GWB2-37-7. Next base: position 55,595 of record MGOS01000119.1, on the reverse strand, counting down.
TCTAGGCTTAAAATTAATTTTTTCTAAAGCACATAAGTAATCATCACTGGTAATTTCATCTGCAGACTTCCCAATAAAAGCGACCAATAAAGCTTCAATAACGTTTGTGCCAAAAGATCTGCCTTCCAAGTCCGGTGTCGAGGTGACCAAAAGTCTGACGCCACTATCTCTCAGCCATTCTATATCTTCCTTTGTAACTGTATTTGTCACGATTATTTTATTATCCATGATTGGAGGCATATACTGCTTAATATAATGAAAATCACCTGCAATGATATCGGCTTCTTCAAAAAACTTATCAAACTTGCCCGACTTTGTTGTATCCTTATTTTGTTCCTTTCCAGTTGGATAAAGCATTTCAATGGGTAATTTACATGCAATAGGTGCAATCACCTTAGCAATTCTATCCAATGTACGCAAAGATCTGATAGGTATACCTATGCCCAGAACAACCATTAGATCCCCTAAGTTCAACTGGCAGCCTACTTCTTCAAAGCCTTCAGCCATTGCATACCTGTCGATGGCGGGTAATATAAAAGCCTTTTTATTTTTTAGATCTTCAATATTGTCGTTAATATAGTGTGCTACTAGTTTCTCAAGTGATATTTTTAGTCCTGATCCATCTACCATTGGTGTTTTTTGCGCTGCAGCTCTTATAGGCAGAGCATCTTTTATTTTATATCTTTTCTTGCCTGCATTGAGATAAACATCAATGCCCCCCATTCCAAAGGCATCTACCTTGCCGTCCAACTCTTTTACAAGCTCAATAGCCTTTTTAATGTCACCATCTGTACCTCTTCTCTCTACAACATAGGTTTCTCCCAATAGTTCCATCTGCGTTTTATGGTTTCTTTTGGAAGATCCGATGCTAATGCTTACAATATGCTTCACAAAATCACCCCTTTAATGTTTTTAGTATTTCCGTTAGTAAATCGATATTTACTAGCATATCTTCTTTTAATGGCGATTTGCCTATATCTATTTCTATGATTTGATTGTCCAACATATCCTTAATTATTTTATTTCTATTATCTGAAGCCATCGCTATAACCGTATCAAAGCCTCTAAATTTATTTATCAGCTCCATCATGTAATTAATGAGCTGTTGACCATTGCTTTGGTTAACAAATTCATTTCTCTCATCCTCTGACATTAACAAATGGTATTCTACACCATATTCTTTAAGAACTTTCTCCACTTCCTGCTTATTTTTAATTGGAAAACCCACGGCAGCAATACTATGGCCTTTGCGGATCTCTCCCAGCCCCTCTAGTCGCGAAATGAAAGTTCTTTCTATATTCATTTTTTCACCCACATCAGACTGAGATAGACCCAAGGCACGCTGCTTAATTATTTCATCTATGGTTTTATCAATCTTTTTACGGCTGATTACCTTGTCTCCAATTCTAATAA
>MGOS01000119.1:47317-54133 GCA_001797185.1 Clostridiales bacterium GWB2_37_7 | reverse complement strand
AGGAACCTCCTTGTTTTTTGCAAAGCAGTTCCCTTTTGGGATAGCCGTTGGCGGCTACCCCTACATGAGTTCATTTAAATAATTCTGCAAGAGCTTTTCTACCTCTACAGCCTTGTCAAGCTTAAAAACCTCTGTTTTTACACGGCTAGCTCCTGGCATACTCTTTAAGTACCATGCCAAGTGCTTACGCATCTCCTTGACTCCAATGCTTTCTCCCTTTAGCTCAATCATTTGCTTTAAATGGTACATAGCCATCTCAATCTTTTCCGAGTAACTAGGCTCAGGAAGTATTACGCCACTTCGAAGATACTCTATTACACTTTTAAAAATCCAAGGATTTCCCTCGGCACCTCTGCCTATCATCACTGCATCGCAGCCCGTGTGCTGCAGTAGCAGTTCTGCAGTTTGCGAAGAAACTACATCTCCATTTCCGATTACAGGAATTTTCACAGCTTGCTTAACCTGTTTAATGATATTCCAATCTGCTTGACCTGAGTAAAACTGTTCTCTAGTCCTGCCATGTACAGTTACTGCCTTGGCACCGTTTTGTTCTGCTATTTGGGCTATCTCAACAGCATTTATGCTGCCCTCATCCCAACCTTTGCGTATCTTGACAGTGACAGGTACAGTAACCGCTGAAGAAACCTTCTTTACGATCTCTGCAACCAGCTTTGGTTTTTGCATCAACGCGCTGCCATCACCGTTTTTAACAATCTTTGGTGTAGGACAACCCATATTTATATCAATAATATCCGCACCCGCTTGCACTACCTCAATAGCAATTTCCGCCATAATATCCGCATCACTACCAAAAATCTGCATAGCCGCCGGTTGTTCCTCCGGTGCCAAAACCAGCATATCTCTTGTGTTTTCACTCTTGTAATACATACCCTTGGCACTGACCATTTCTGTATAGGTCAATCCACAACCAAACCGCTTGCATATGGCTCTAAATGCCATATCAGTAACTCCTGCCATAGGTGCAAGGAACACATTGTTTGCAAGCTCAATATTTCCAATTTTCATTCTACCAACCTCTGCTTAGGATTATTTGTTTCTTTCATATATGATTCTCAAACCCTCTAAGGTTAAGAGACCATTTACCACATCAATTGTTTCAGATTCAGACGCAATTAGCTTAGACAATCCACCTGTAGCAATTACCTTTGCATTTGCTGCTCCCAATTCCTTCTTCATTCTGCGGACTATATAATCCACTTGGCCGATATAGCCAAAGATTACTCCAGATTGTATGCTGGCAATCGTATTTTTGCATATCACGGTTTCCGGCTTTACCAATTCTACCCTAGGAAGCTTTGCGGTCCTTTGATACAAGGCATCCATGGAAATCCTGATACCGGGAGATATTGCTCCTCCCAAATACTCTCCATTTTTAGAAATTGCACAATAAGTAGTCGCTGTACCAAAGTCAACTATAACAAGTGGTCCACCATACAATTCATAGCCTGCAACTGCGTTTACTATTCTGTCAGCCCCTACTTCCTTGGGATTGTCATACTTAATATTCATGCCAGTCTTAATGCCCGGTCCTATGATTAGAGGTTCCCTTTTGAAGTATTTTCTGGTCATATGCTCCAAAGTATACATAATCGGAGGAACTACAGAGCAGATTACAACAGCCTCAACTTCCTCTAAGCTATAGCCTTGGTGGGTAAACAATTGCTTGATGAGTATGCCATACTCATCTGCTGTTTTTTGAGTATCTGTCGCAACCCTCCAAAAATCCATTAGTTTTTCTTCTCGATATGCACCCAAAACTATATTTGTGTTTCCAACATCAAATACCAAAATCATATTGTTCATCCTTCCTTAACTTATATATATCCGTTCAAGCCCCTTACAGATACTTCGCCTGATATTATTTCCTTTATACTCCCATCTTCCAACTTTAATAGCAGCTGCCCCTCTTGAGATATGTCAACAACGGTACCAGTAAGCTGCAGGGTGCTGCTTGTGACTCTAACTTCCTTGCCCAGCACTGCAGATTTTTCCTTGTATTCTTGAATATAACTCATTATACTGCCTGTCTCGGTAAAAACCTTATAATAGCTTTCAAAATGATTGATGATTGCTGCAGTTAAATCCCTCCTGCTTACAGGGCTTCCTTTTTCTATTTTTATGGATGTTGCAACTCCTTGCAGCTCCTGTGGAAAGTCTTGCAAGTCTAAGTTGACGTTGACGCCAATTCCAACAATAAGATAAATAATCTCATCCAACTCTGCACTCATTTCTGTCAGTATTCCGCAAAGCTTCTTCCCATTCAGAACGATGTCATTAGGCCATTTTATTTTAGGATAAACTTCACAGGTTTGCTCTATGGCTTTGCAAGCTGCACAGGCTGCAAGCAAAGTGACTTTTGCAGCATCAGTTGGACTTACTTTGGGCTTTAACATTATTGTCATCCAAATACCCTTTTCCTTTGGTGAAGCCCATGCTCTGCCAATTCTCCCTTTACCCTTGAGCTGTTCCTCTGCTATGATCACAGTTCCATCCTCAAAGCTATCTTCTGCCATTCTCTTTGCATATAGATTTGTTGAGTCCACCTGCTCAAAACATTTAAGATTCTGACCTATAAACTCTGTTTTGAGATGATCCTCTATCTCCTGAGGCAATAAATTATCTGGACTTTCCAAAAGCTTATAACCTTTTTTTGTTTGTGAATCAATGACATAACCTATTTCTTTTAATTGATTTATGTTTTTCCATATAGCGGTTCTTGAAACCTGAAGTCTATTGCTAATTTCTTCACCGGATATATATCCAGGGTGTTTTTTCAATTCAAGTAATATTTTTTCCTTCATGGTATTATCCCCTTAATGCTTTGTTATACAAACTTTCTAAATGTCCACTACTATATAATAATACTTTTTTTATAAATTTCAAACTTATTATATTCATTATTCTGCACAAAAAGGCAGCTGCCCTTCACAATGGCAGCTGCCTTTATATCAAGTAAATTTTATCCAAGCATTGACAGCAGTACGCCTGCTGCTATGGCAGATCCTATAACCCCTGCCACATTTGGTCCCATGGCATGCATCAATAGGTAGTTGCTAGGATTGGCTTCCTGACCAACCTTCTGTGATACTCTCGCTGCCATAGGTACAGCGGATACACCAGCTGAACCAATTAATGGATTTACCTTACCCCCGCTGATTTTATACATGATCTTGCCAAATATAACGCCACCTGCTGTTCCCATTGAGAAAGCAATTAGTCCAAGAAGTATAATAGCAAGAGTCTGTGGCTTTAAGAATAACTCCCCATTTGCCGTTGCGCCAACTGTAGTCCCTAGGAAAATAACTACTATATTCATTAGTTCATTTTGCGCTGTCTTGGATAGTCTATTCAAAACACTTTGTAAATCAACAGCTTCTCTTATTAGGTTACCAAACATAAGCATGCCAACCAAAACAGCAGCTGAAGGAAGTACTAAGGAAACCACTAATGTAACCATGATTGGGAATACAATTCTCTCTGTTCTGGTTACATGCCTAAGCTGTCCCATGACTACTTCTCTTTCCTTCTTTGTAGTCAACGCCTTCATGATTGGTGGTTGTATAAGTGGTACCAACGCCATATACGAATAAGCTGCTACAGCTATAGGTCCTAATAATTCAGGTGCTAGCTTAGACGCTAGAAATATTGCTGTAGGTCCATCTGCTCCACCAATTATCCCAATCGAACCTGCCTGCTTTAAGCTAAACTCCAAAAATGGCAGCTTATCAAGCAGCAAGGCTCCTATAAAAGTAACAAATATACCCACCTGAGCTGCAGCTCCAAGCAATATGCTTCTTGGATTTGCAATCAGTGGCCCGAAATCTGTCATTGCTCCCACTCCGAAGAATATTAGTGGCGGATAAATCCCTAGCTTGACTCCTTGGTATAACCAATACAAGAGTCCGCCGGGGTCCTTCATTTTAGTTATTCCATCTAAAGTCTCATATGTAGGCCCATTCATCAGTCCCGCCGCAGGCAGATTTGCTAATAGCATCCCAAAAGCAATAGGTACCAGCAGCAAAGGCTCGAAGCCTTTTTTTAGTGCTAGATATATTAAGAAACATGATAGGGCAAGCATTGTACCCTGTTGCCATGTAATAACAGCAAAGCCTGTACTTTGGTACAGATTAATCAGTTCTTCGTATATAAACGACATTTATAGACCCCCAATCAATTACTTGTTAACCAATTACAAATAATACCTGACCTGTATTTACAGAATCTCCTGTATTTACAGCTACAGAGGTAACAGTGCCATCTGCACCGGACATAATTTCATTTTCCATTTTCATAGCTTCTAATATGCAAAGCACTTGACCCTTCTTAACTGTATCTCCTGCCTTAACATTTACGCTTAAGATTGTACCAGGCATTGGTGCTGATACGGATGCCGCTCCTGCGGGTACAGCGACTGGTGCTGCTTTAGGCGCTGGTGCAGGTGCTGCCGCAGGTGCAGGCGCTGCCTTTGGAGCTGGTGCTGCTGCTTGAACCGGAGCTGCTTTGGGAGCAGTAACTGCTCCATCCTTTATCTCTTCAACTTCAACATCATAGGATTTTCCGTTAACATTTATTCTAAACTTTTTCATCCCTTAATCCTCCTTATAATCTGTTGAGCGTTTGCTCATGTCTTCCAATTTGACCCCAAACCGGAGTATTATCGCCAACTCTAGTAATATTTCTTATTAATAGATTGCGCTGACTTCCCATACAAGCATGTATAGCTGCTGTTATAACTGCTATTATTTCATCTGCTTCCATTTCTTCTGTTAGAGCATGCGTTGCTGTAATTTCTTCAGCTACCGGCTTTAAATTACGCTCTATAACTTGGGCCTTTTGTTTCTTATTACCACCAAATATGGGTCTCATCATTGCTAAAACCCCCCAAAGTCCTACTAAAACCAAAAATACGATACCCATTCCAAATAGGGTAACAATCAGTCCGTATAAAATAGGATCCATTCTATCACCCCTCTGTTAAACTGGCAAATTGCCGTGCTTTTTAGAAGGTCTTGTTTCCCTCTTGCTAGCCAGCATGTCAAAGGCACTTATTAGTCTTTGTCTTGTTGTAGAAGGCTCGATAACATCATCTACATAACCTCTGCTTGCAGCAATGTAAGGAGTAGCAAATCTGTCTTTGTAGTCTTGTATTTTTTCTGCACGAGCTGCCGCAGGGTTTTCAGCATTTTCAATATCTCTCTTGAAAATAATATTTGCTGCACCTTCAGGTCCCATAACAGCAATTTCTGCTTGAGGCCATGCAAATACCATATCCGCTCCTAAATCCTTGCTGCACATTGCCAAATAAGCTCCACCGTATGCTTTTCTAGTAATTACGTTTACTATTGGCACTGTTGCCTCAGAGTATGCATAGAGCATCTTTGCACCATGCCTTATGATACCACCGTACTCTTGAGTGGTTCCAGGAAGGAAGCCAGGTACGTCAATAAGATTCAATATTGGTACATTAAATGCATCACAGGTTCTAATAAATCTGCCTGCCTTATCGGAAGCATTTATATCCAGGCAGCCTGCCAATACCTTTGGCTGGTTTGCAATAATGCCTATGCTTGAGCCATTTAGTCTGGCAAAACCAGTGATTATATTTTGCGCAAAATAAGGTTGTACTTCAAAGAAATCTCCATTATCTACTATTGTTCTGATAATGTTCTTCATATCATAAGCTTTGTTTGAGCTTTCAGGAATGATTGTATTTAGATTCTCTTCTATTCTGTTTATATCATCCTGTGTTTCAAATATTGGAGCTGTCTCCATATTATTTGATGGAAGGAAGCTCAATAGTCTCTTTATATCAGCAATACAAGCTGTTTCGTTTTCACTTAAGAAATGAGCGACACCGCTGGTGCTATTATGAGTCATACCACCACCTAGAGCCTCGGCACTCACCTCTTCTCCTGTAACTGCCTTTATAACCTGCGGACCTGTTATAAACATTTGGCTTGTTTTATCTACCATAAATATGAAATCAGTTAGAGCTGGTGAGTAAACTGCTCCACCTGCACAGGGACCCATTATAACTGATATTTGAGGAACGACTCCTGATGCCATTGTATTTCTGTAGAATATTTGACCATAACCAGAAAGTGCATCAACACCCTCTTGTATTCTAGCTCCGCCGGAATCATTTATTCCTACAACGGGTGCACCCATTTTCATGGATAAATCCAACACCTTGCAGATCTTCTTCGCATGCATTTCACCCAAGGAGCCCCCTGATACTGTAAAGTCCTGCGCATAAGCATAAACTAGTCTGCCATCAACTTGGCCATAACCTATAACTACGCCTTCTGCCGGAGTTTCTTCCTTCTCCATACCAAATTCTGTACATCTATGCTTCACAAAGGCATCTATTTCTACAAAGCTGCCTTCATCCATAAGCATATTTAATCTTTCTCTTGCAGTCATTTTTCCAGACTTATGCTGTTTTTCTATTCTTTTTTCTCCGCCGCCTGCCTGTATTGTCTCAAGTCTGGAGCGCAAATCATTGATTTTATCAATTGACATAGCTTAATCCTCCCTATTTTCTTTCACAGAGTTCTATCAAAACGCCATTGGTGCTCTTAGGATGCAAAAATGCAATTCTTGCTCCGCCTGCCCCATATCTTGGCTTTTCGTCTATAAGTCTAATACCCTTGGCTTTCATTTCCTCCAAGGCTGTTTCTATGTCGTCTACCTTAAAAGCGATATGCTGTACACCCTGTCCCTTTGCTTCTATGAATTTAGCAATAGGACTGTCCGGTGAAGTTGCTTCCAATAGCTCCACCTCTGTATCTCCTA
>MGOS01000119.1:41314-47279 GCA_001797185.1 Clostridiales bacterium GWB2_37_7 | reverse complement strand
TGGGTTACTTACTGCAATACCAATATGATCAACCTTATTAACCACGCTGTTACCTCCTATCATACTTTCAGAGACGTCTTCAATCCTTTATCGAAAAGTCCCCCATTCTATTCAATTCTACTGCTTATTTCAATATTTGTCTATCAAGCTGCTGCTCAGTTACGATGTTGAAGCTTTGCAGTATTTCTATTGCAGCACTATATGGATCCAGCTCCTTGCAGAGTACCTTTTCCACCATAGACTGAATCAGATTAGAATGATTATTTCTTTGTATTGAAGTTATTATGTACTGATTAATGAGACTTATAATTTCTGTTCTAATATTATTTTTCTTGCGGTCTTGATAGTTATTGTCTTTGCAAAGATATTCCCAATGTCTTTCAATGGCTTCCAATAGCTTGTCAACCTTCTGATTGTCTCTCGCCACAATATTGACGACCTCAGGACGAAAATCAGAGCTTTTATTATAATCCAGCATCATTTCTATCTCTGTTGCTGTTCTTTCAGCACCCTCTCTATCAGACTTATTCACTGAAAAAACATCACCAATTTCCATGATACCTGCTTTGATTGCTTGTATATCGTCTCCCAGACCAGGAACCATTACCATAACCACAGTATCTGCAAGCTTTACAATATCTACTTCAGACTGACCAACCCCAACGGTCTCAATGAATATATAATCTGATCCGTATATATCCAGAATCCGAACAGCATCATGGGCTGCCTTTGACAAGCCTCCCAAAGCGCCTCTTGTACCCATACTTCGTATGAACACCCCTGGGTCTGTACTCAAGTCATTCATCCTTACTCTATCTCCCAGAATTGCGCCGCCGGTAAATGGACTGGTAGGATCCACTGCTATAATGCCTACCTTCTTATCCTGCATACGCAAAAGCTTCGCCAGCTTATCTGTAACTGTGCTTTTGCCTGCTCCGGGAGGTCCGGTAATTCCTATTATCCTAGCCTTGCCTGTAAGATGATAGCACTCTCGGATAATATTTGCAGCTTCTTCATCTCCATTTTCAGCCCAGGTAATAAGTCTGGCGGCAGCTCTTTTGTCACCCTTTAACAAGCCTGCCTTTATATCCATATGATCACCTTTTATTTTTTAATATTTTGTTTTATGAAATCAATTGTTAAGGTTGTAGGTGTGCCAGGTGTAAATATTGCAGCTATACCTGCTTCTAAAAGTCCCGGAATATCATCTTCCGGTATAACTCCTCCGCCTACTACAAGTACATCCTCAACGCCTCTTTCCTTAAGCATGTTTACAACCTTTGGAAATAGATGATTGTGAGCACCTGAAAGTATACTCATAGCAAGACAATCCGCATCCTCTTGTATAACAGCCTCTACTATTTGCTCAGGTGTTTGTCTTAGTCCTGTATAGATTACTTCCATTCCTGCATCTCTTAAAGCTCTAGCCACAACCTTGGCTCCTCTGTCATGACCGTCAAGGCCGGGCTTTGCTACAACAACTCTAATTGGTCTATCCAATTTGATTACCTCCTTCAATTAATGTTTTCTATTTTAGAGTATAACTGACTGCTGGTATTCCCCAAATACTTCTCTTAGGACTCCGCATATTTCTCCCAAGGTAGCATAAGTTCTTACAGCTTCCAGTATGAAAGGCATAAGGTTCTCATCAGTTTGTGCAGCTTTCTTCAAAGCCTCCAAAGCTGTATTTACCTTGTTGTTGTCTCTCTCTTGTCTCAAAGTCTCAAGCTTTTGTCTTTGAAGCTCTCCCACAGCAGGATCAACCCTTAAAAGTCCTTTTGGTGCAGCTTCTTTGATTTGGAATTTGTTCATACCTACAATAATTCTATCATTTGATTCAATTTCCATCTGATACTTATAGGAGCTGTCCTGTATTTCCTGCTGAATATAGCCTCGCTCTATTGCCTTTACAGCTCCGCCTATATCATCAATCTTCTTTATATATTCCATTGCTCTTGTTTCAATATCGTTTGTCATAGCTTCAACATAATAGGAGCCCGCCAATGGATCTACTGTTTCTGTTACACCACTTTCGTAGGCTACAATTTGCTGCGTTCGCAAAGCTACCCTAACTGCATCCTCAGTCGGAAGCGCTAAAGCCTCATCTTTTGAATTTGTATGCAAGGATTGTGTGCCTCCCAATACTGCTGCTAAGGTTTGAATTGTAACTCTAATTATATTATTATCAGGCTGTTGTGCTGTTAATGTAGAACCGCCTGTTTGTGTGTGGAAGCGAAGCATCAGGGACTTAGGATCCTTGGCTTGGAATCTTTCCTTCATGATCTTTGCCCACAGTCTTCTTGCAGCTCTATATTTTGAAACCTCCTCAAGAAGGTCATTGTGTGCGTTAAAGAAGAAGGATAATCTAGGTGCAAAGTCATCTACATCCAGACCAGCTTTGATAGCAGCTTCTACATAAGCAATACCATCAGCCAATGTAAATGCAACCTCTTGTGCTGCGTTTGAACCAGCTTCTCTTATGTGATAACCACTAATAGAAATGGTATTCCACTTTGGAACGTACTTTGAGCAATATTCAAATATATTTGTAATAAGTCTCATAGATGGTTCTACTGGGAATATATATGTACCTCTTGCTATGTATTCTTTAAGTATGTCGTTTTGAATTGTACCTGACAATGCGTCAGCTGAAACACCTTGCTTCTCTGCAACAGCAATATACATTGCGAGCAATACAGCAGCTGGAGCATTTATAGTCATTGATGTTGTTACCTTATCTAGAGGAATTCCGTCAAAAAGCGTTTCCATATCCTTGAGGGAGTCTATTGCCACCCCTACTTTCCCTACTTCGCCCTCTGACAAAGCATGATCTGAATCGTAACCGATTTGAGTTGGTAGGTCAAAGGCTACGCTTAGGCCTGTCTGTCCCTGCTCTAAAAGATATTTATATCTATTATTGGACTCTTCAGCAGTTGCAAAGCCTGCATACTGTCTCATCGTCCAGAATCTTCCCCTGTACATGGTTGGCTGTACACCTCTTGTATATGGGTATTGTGCCGGATATGAAAGGTCAGTCGTATAATCCATGTTTTCTACATCAGCAGGTGTATACATTCTTTTTATTTCCATACCTGAGGATGTCTTAAATACCACTTTTCTCTCTGGTTGTTTTTCAAGCTTTGACTTGACATTATTGTCCCATTTTTCTGCTGCCGCTTTAATCTCTGCAGCTTTTTGCTTATCAAACATATTTACCCTCCTTAACTAACACTTTATTTCATTCATAATTAATTGTAATCCATTGCAATATTAGTATATTCATCCATCAATGCAGTTATGAAGCTTTGCCTTCATAGTACATAAAATATTGCAAGATTTCCGTCGTTATCACTAATATATTACCATATATACTTGCAGTATTGATATAAAAACTTTTTGTTTATTTTTTAACAAAGTGTACTCTTTTAAACATTATTTTGCAGCTTTTTCCTCTGTTCGTTTAAGGAATTTAGCCAGTTCTATAATATATCGCTCATGAGTGCCTTCACCGATTTTTTCTCTCTCATCATATGCCGCTATGTCAAAAGTCAGCTTTTTACCCTCAATATTTGTAAGCACTGCAACAGCCCTCACCTTCATGCCCACCGGTGTAGCAGCCAAATGCTTTGCATTTACTGTTGTACCAACTGTTGCGAAGCCTTCCCCCAAATGCTCGTCAACTGCAGTCAAGGCTGCTTTCTCCATAAGGCCTATCATCATCGGGGTGGCAAGCACCTTTACACCGCCGCTGCCAAAGGCCATCGCTGTATGCTGCTGTTCAACCACAAGCTCAATTTCTGCTATCATGCCTGTCTTTAAAATAAAATTCATCGTAACACTCCTCCATTTGCAAAATAATCGCATAGTACTATTATATCAAAAAATGTCAGAAAAATTAAAAGGATTTTGGACGCATAATGAACAAAAAAAGAAGACCTTTCGGTCTTCTTCAATTTTATGTTTGAGCAAATATTTCTTCAAATTCTTGTTCATCAAGCTTTTCTCTTTCAAGTAGTGCTTGAGCAACAGCATGCAGTTTACTGATGTTATCCTTTAGTAGCTGTTCCGCATGGTTATAGCCCTTGTCGATTACAGTTCTAATTTCTTTGTCTATCAGTGCAGCAATCTCTTCACTATAGTTTCGGCTGCGTCCTAAGTCTCTTCCTATAAATACTTCATCATGGTGTGTACCAAATGTTATAGGTCCGAACTCATCACTCATACCATACTCAGTAATCATTTTTCTTGCTATGTTTGTAGATCTCTCGATATCATTCTGTGCACCTGTGCTTATATCATTAAGCACAAGCTTTTCTGCAACCCTACCGCCAAGCAGGCTGACAATTTCTTGCTCCAGCTCTGACTTTGACATGTAGAATTTGTCCTGTCTAGGAAGGGATATAGTGTATCCTCCTGCTCTACCTCTTGGTATGATAGATATTTGATGTACAGGATCTGCATTCGGCAACAGCTTTTGTATAACTGCGTGCCCTGCCTCATGGTATGCAGTAAGCTTTCTATCTTGCTCGCTAACAACCTTGCTTTTCTTTTCTGGCCCTGCTATTACTCTGATCACAGCTTCTTCAATATCCTTAAGCTCTATTTTTTTCTTATTCTTTCTTGCTGATAGAAGTGCTGCTTCATTCATTACATTTTCAAGATCAGCAGGAGTAAAGCCCGGTGTTGTTTTTGCCAATACACTTAATTCAACATCAACTGCAAGAGGCTTATTCCTAGCGTGTATTTTTAAGATTTCTTCTCTAGCTTTTACATCAGGTATTCCAACCATAATCTGTCTGTCAAAACGTCCAGGTCTCAATAATGCAGGATCTAATATATCTGGTCTATTGGTAGCCGCTATAATTATTACACCTTCATTTATGCTGAAACCATCCATCTCAACCAGTAATTGGTTCAGGGTTTGCTCTCTTTCATCATGTCCGCCACCCAGTCCTGCGCCTCTTTGACGCCCCACTGCATCAATTTCATCAATAAATATGATACATGGTGAGCTTTTCTTTGCCTGCTCAAACAGGTCTCTTACTCTTGAAGCACCTACCCCAACAAACATTTCCACAAAATCGGAACCACTGATGGAGAAGAAAGGTACGTCTGCTTCACCTGCAACTGCCTTTGCCAAATAGGTTTTACCTGTTCCCGGAGGTCCAACCAAAAGCACTCCTTTTGGTATTCTCGCTCCAAGCTCTATAAATCTTCTAGGTGCTTTTAGAAAATCAACTATTTCACCCAGCTCTTCTTTTTCTTCATCCGCACCTGCTACATCTGCAAAGGTAATCTTCTTCTTGTCATCGGTGTGCAGCTTCGCTTTACTTTTCCCGAAGGACATTACTCTGTTTCCTCCGCCTTGAGATTGCTGTGTTAATATGAAGAAAAATACAATTAGCAGTATGATCAATCCAACTGTAGGTATAATCGAAAGCCATGTAGATGATTGATTTTTGGCTTCTATCTTCATATTGAGTTTACCTTCTAATACAAGCTCATCAACTCTATCTGTTAATGATTCTGTAAAGGCAATGGCTTCAAAACGCTGACCCGCTGTTGTTTGCCCTGTCACTGTTGCGGTTCCGCCTATGTCTGAGACTGTAATCTCAGTTATTTTACCGTTTTCTATCATGCTTATTAAATTTGTGTAAGATAATTTTTCCTTATTGGAATCAATGTTCTGCACAAAACTTATAAACATTATTATGATGATAAATATCAATGCATAAAAACTAATTCCTCGTACAAATTTTTTCAATCATAGCCCTCCTTTAGCGCATGTTCCATGAGCTTTCCAAAAAATAATAATTATTGGATAAATCTACAATATATTTATTCTATCACAGGCATTTTTAAAACTCAACTTGATAATGCCTTACTCAATATTCAAAATAGCTTCTCTATAATTAACATGAGATTATATGTAATAATTACACGCCTTATTACTTTGTTGCTTTAC